>CALGLY010000022.1 GCA_937959095.1 uncultured Saprospiraceae bacterium | reverse complement strand
AAGTCAAAATCGTAATATGTAAATGACTGATAAAGTCATCATTTTTTTCAAAAAATCGATTTTGTAATTGTAAAAAACTTCAATTTTTGAATTTTATCAATGAGTTACATATTATAAAAACGACTTTTCGTTCGCCCTATTCTTTCGCAGACTGAAGCGGTGATTCAAGGCTTTACAGCAGTAGGCGGTGGTGGGGCTTTCGTAGGGCTACCCGAAGAGAAAGTGTCTATCGGACTTCCTGCCTGTTCAGGTGGTTCGGCGAGTGGACATGTATCCACTACGGATGTGCAAGCAGCAGTCGCCTACTTGATGGGGACTGGTCCGAAGCCCGGCAGCTATACCTTGCTTAGTAGCTATCCTAATATTGGAGGTTTGATGACTTGGTCGGTCAATTGGGATGAAGTAAATACCTGTGGCACATCGGATGAATTTGCACAGAATTATGTCGCTATTTTTGGTTCGGCTATAGGCAGCAGTAGTTCCTGTGTCACGGTAGCAGTAATAGTCTTTTTGCAAGGGCCTTACAATAGCACGATGATGAATGATGCTCTTCGAACGAATAGCTTATTGCCGACTAATGAACCCTACGGAACGGGGAATAACGAAGCCATCACCAGCGCACTACTTGCTCCTGCTACTAGTCCCAATGATGATATTGTAGATTGGGTATTGGTGGAATTGCGTGACCAAAGTAATGCAGCAAACATAGTGGCTACTCGTGCGGCACTCCTTCAGCGTGATGGCGATGTGGTGGATGTGGATGGAGTTTCTCCAGTCCATTTTCCGAATATAACTCCTGATAATTATTATGTAGCAGTAAAGCATCGCAACCACCTCGGTGTGATGACGAATATGGCGGTAGCTTTGACGGGGAGTTAAGGAAATAAGAAATGCTGGAGGCTTCACGAAAGTGAAGCCTTTTCTATTTCTTCCAAGCAAACGTCTCAATCATATGTTGCAAATCTTCCTTCACAAATTCATAGATAGGAGCTAAGGAGTCGGGGCGAGCTTGCGTATTGAAATAGAGCGAAGCCCGTAGGAAATGCTGTGTGCTATCCGTCACAAAAAACTGATAAGGCGAAGCTGCTGCGCCTTCTATTTCGAAGGTATAGCCCTGCACACCATTTCCGTATTGGAAGGGAATTTCATCAATATAATCAGCACGCATATTGTGTTTGCCTGCCAACTCGAAGGCATCGACAAGGAGTTTTTCAAAATCATTTCTCGACTCAATAGGGTAGTAAGTGCAATGCAGACGACTATCAAAATTTGCTATATACAAATCGAACCAACAAGGGTGCTTCGGTGCATTATCGAAGTATTTTTCATCCTTCACTACGGCAGCGTAGGTCGGATATTCAAAACTGAATTGGCAATAGTCTTTATCGAATTTTTGGTAAGCGCGTTCAGGATATTCTACCTTCGGGAAGGCACGCGGCTTAGGCGTATATACAGGCGATTCGCAACTTGCTAAAGCAATGAAAAACAAAAAAACAGCCGCAAAATAGCCTTTCATAGAGTGGAAATTAATGGCTTCGCCAAATGGAGAATTGATAATTAAAAATTGATAATTATGTCCTAGTGCTTAGGATAGCTCTTTCAAGTATAAGCTCGCCTGAATGGAACGGGCAGGTGTCAAACGCAAGTGCAAAAATTATTCTTGAACTTGCGTTTGACACTTGCAATTGAACTTTCATCAGATATTATCCCCTCGAAGTACACGGTAGCGTTTTCGCGCTTCCACCGCAAAGGTACTCCCCGAAAAGTCGATGAAGAGCGTTTCGTAGAGCGTTTTTGCTTTTTCAATATCATTGAGATGCGTCGCATAAAGCTCTGCTAACTCAAACAACGCATTATCCGCGCGTATTTCATCAGGATGATTCTCCACGATTGTTTCTAGCAATTTCGCGGTGGTTTCATAGTCGCGCTGCTGGCGGAAAACCTGCGAACGAAGGTATAGAATATCGTCCTTCAAGCCATGTTCAGGATAAAAACGATCTAAACTATCGAGCTTCGTGAAGGCTTCATCAAAGCGATTTTGGAAAATCAATAAATCCGAATTCGCATACATTTCTAGTGGCACGGTTGTGGTGTCCAAGCCCATATTGTCCATAATGAACACCGACATATCGAGCGCGTCATTCGCGATAAGCTTCGAGGTAGACGTTTTCAAAACATCAAATTGCGCTTGCGCCCACTGAAAATCCCCTGCATAATAGGACAAGCGTGCATTGCGATAGCGTGCTTCATGTCCAATGAGATCATCCAAGAATTCTTTATCTACCTGCGAGTACAATAAGGTTGCTTCCCAACGCTCGCCCTGCATCAAATAGAAATCGGCTAGGCGTAGTTTTGCATTTGCGAGTACTTCCCGATTGTTGCCAGGAAATTCTACCAATTCTGCCAATAAACCTGTTGCCTTATCCAAATCATTCATATAGAAGGCTTCCAATTCCGCATATTCTAGCATGATAGGCGCAGTTACTTTGGAGCGTCCGAATTCTCCTAAAAAAGTATCATATTCGGTGCGAAGTCCTGCTAAATCCTCTTTCGTATAATCAAAACCTTCTACGAGCTTATTACGCTTATTGCGAAGTAATTCGCGCTTGGCATCCAAGTAGAAACTAGAGGTTTTTCCTTTCTGCTCCACGATATAACTATAGGCTTCTATGGCTGCATTATAGTCTTTGTCGTTGGCTGCTATTTCTGCAAGCTGATAGACGCGACCGCCATTTTCGTTCAATTTTTTATCCAAGGCACGCACCTGACGGAGGGCTTTGCTATAGTCTTTACGCTGTATAAATACCCACGAAAGCATCTCTGGATAATGAATCGCATCGGGTTCTTCCTGTATGCGCGTATAGAGTTGACTTTGCAATTCTTTGTAGCCTTCCTCTGGTAAATAGCGTTGCAGCATCGTCTCTATCGTATTGATGCGCGTAGGATTTTGAGAAATACTATTCAAATATTCGCTAATCATATTCGGCGCATCATTCTTGCGTCGATAGAGTTCCGCTAAATTATAGGCAAATAAATTAGGATCTTTCAGTAGGTTTTCCCCTTTCGTATAGACCTCTATTGCCAAGTCGTATTTTACTTTTTGGGTAAAGGCAGATGCTAATTTCGTGATATAAAACTTATCTGGCGACAAGCGTTTGATCGCTTTTGCATATTGCACATCGGCTTCCTCATTTTTGAGTTGTTTCTCTAGCACATTTCCATAACTCACATACAACTGTATGTCATTTGGTCGCTTCTTCATCTGCTTTTTGATCGCCGTTTCAGCCATCGTATAGTCCTCTACTTGCACTAGGCAGGTGATATACCGATCGAAGTAATAGTCATTTCGCTGGTTTTTCTGAAATAACTTATCGAAGAGGGCAGCTGCTTTCTCAAATTCACCATCGCGATAATATTGCTGTGCCAAACGTGCATCCTGTGCAAATGCAAGCGTTCCAATTAATAATAGCGTTAGCGTAAACAGTATTTTTTTCATGTTGTAAGCGTATTAATTTGGCTTTGGATGTGTTTGTTTCTAGGGTAGTCAATTCTTAGTTTGATAAAGTATAACGTCCTTATATTTTAAAAGTTGTGAGACGGAAACGCACTAAGATAGTTTATTTATTTAGACTTGTTTTTTAGGAAAACGACTAAAGAAAAGAAATTAGTTTTTATAAAAAACTGAAAATCAATATGCCCTTTTTATTTTAGGGTTTTTGGGGAGGTGAAAAATAGGGGGATGGATGGGAGAATTGGTCGGGCTTGGTGGAGAATCTTTATAGGGTTTTACTGTATGCATTCACTCAATCATTGCTTGTACTTCTTGCCAAGTCACTACTTTTTCATAGCCTTTTGCTTTCAAACCATTATATAGTTGCATATCACCCGTCCAAAGTAAGGTGTCGAGATATTCATTTAGAGCTACAAAGGCAATATCATCCATATCAATGTCTCGAACTAATGGAGCAGCTTTTGCATAATATTCAAATGGAATTTGTTCATCGGCAATAAAAATGATGCGTGTGTAGGCAAGTTCCACAGTTTCACGCACCTCTTGTTCCGTTTGTTCTGATAGTTCTATTACT
>CALGLY010000021.1 GCA_937959095.1 uncultured Saprospiraceae bacterium | reverse complement strand
TGACTAACGGCAAGTGTTTTTCCAAACAGCATCCACATAGCAGCGATATACATCCCGAAGGTAGGCGGATGCCCACTATCTATTTCTTGCGGAAGTAAAACTTGCGAAAACCCTTGCTCGAAATACCAATGCGCGTGCTTAGACCCTAACTGTATCGTATCCCAAAAAAAGACATGATCTCGGACGAGAAAAATGGAAAGAAAAGCCAACAAAAAAAGTGGGATACAGCGCAAGGGAGTGATGAGTGATGAATGACGAGTTATGAGTAATGAGATAAGCTTTTACACTCATCATTTATCACTCATAACTCATCGCTCTATTAAATAGTTTGAATAATATCGTATTTCGTCAAAATATGCTTTATGCCAGCGCGGTCTTCGGCAAGCACGGCAGGCGTTTCTTTTGTAATGTACCGCCCTAGTTGACTCAAAAGTAAATCCTCTTTCACCATAGGGAAAGGCGCAAGCATGACCTCTTCGATAGACTTTTCGGTATTGTGCATCGGATTTTCTAGCAAGTAAGAAAGCACCGCACTTTCGGTAACTGCGCCAACCATATCTTCCTTGTCCATCACAGGCATTTGCGAGATGTCATTTTCTTTCATCAAGTTGAAGGCTTGGCGTACACTCTCGGTCTTTTGTACCGAAAAGAATTGCTTATCCGACTTCTTTGCTATCACGTCCCGCACGCGCAATTCATCCTCTAAGAAACCGCGTTCGCGCATCCATTCGTCATTGAAAATCTTCCCGACGTAGCGACTACCGTGATCATGGAAAATGACAACTACCACATCATCCTTCTTGAATTTCTCCTTCATCTGCACTAGACCTGCTGCTGCTGATCCACAAGAATAACCCACAAGAATCCCTTCTTCACGAGCCAAGCGGCGCGTCATCACCGCACCATCTTTATCCGATACTTTCTCGAAATGGTCAATTAGTTTGAAGTCTACATTTTTAGGTAGAATATCTTCGCCAATGCCTTCGGTGATGTAAGGATAAATTTCCTTTTCATCGAATTCACCTGTTTCGTGGTATTTTTTGAAGACCGAACCATAGGTATCAATTCCTAGGATTTGAATATTCGGGTTTTGCTCTTTCAAGTACTTTGCCGTCCCTGAAATCGTGCCGCCCGTGCCTACACCGACTACCAAATGCGTAATTTTGCCTTCGGTTTGTTCCCAAATCTCTGGGCCAGTAGATTCGTAATGCGCTAGGCGATTGGATAAATTATCATATTGATTGAACCAAAAAGAATTCGGAATTTCTTTGCTCAAGCGTTCTGCTACGGAATAGTAAGAGCGCGGATCATCTGCTTCTACATTGGTTGGGCAAACAATGACTTCTGCACCTACGGCTTTCAGCAAATCAATTTTTTCTTTCGATTGCTTATCCGAAGTCGTAAAAATAGAGTGGTAGCCCTTCACTGCACCTGCAATCGCCAAGCCCATGCCCGTGTTGCCCGAAGTACATTCGATGATAGTGCCGCCTGGTAGCAAATCGCCTCGCTTTTCGGCATCTTCTAGCATTTTCAATGCCATTCTATCCTTAATCGAGTTCCCCGGATTGAAGGTTTCTACTTTTGCCAATACCGTTGCATCTACCTCCGCAGCTACTTTATTTAGCTGCACCATAGGCGTATTCCCAATCGTTCCTAAAATATTCTTATGGTACATTATATATGTTGATTTATTAATCTGATGATTCGTTTACTTACCTACTGCAAGCAGGTTTGAATCATCAAATAAAGTGCTTAGGCAAGACTAAAAATTAAAAAAATAGATTTTTAATTTTCATTATTATTTTAATTTTTATTCTCCTTTGCTTATCTATGATATTTCACAATAGCAAAAAATCTAGGATCTACTACGCCTAATATTTTCGCCATTTCGTTAGGTACAACCACCAATGCTCCGCGTTTATCATCTTCATAAGAAACAGGAACTCGTCCGATTACTTTCAGGTAGACCGAGCGTTTTGTGCTTGGATTGGTAACTAAAATAATCGAATTCATCGGTGCGCTGGAGTGCAAAGCTACGAATCCTTTCTTCATTTTTCCATATCCAGAGCGTAAAGCTAGCCCTCTATGTTGGCGTTCTCTTCTGCCGTTTCCTCTTGCCAAATATTGTTTGCGTAACTGATAGTTTTGGCGCAATAAAGGATTGCTAAATTGTAATTGCTCCAACTCCTCCACTTTGAAGCCATTTAGATTTATCCAGCCAATATGCAGGCGTTGTCCTATCACTAAGCGTTCTGATTTCAGGGCATTACGTTTCTTCAAGAATTCTACATCCATTCGAAAATATTTTTTGGCAATCCGGAAGAGCGTCTCTCCATTACTTACGATATAGTAGATAGGTACATGTTCCTTTTCTTTGAAATCATCTTCTTTATAGCGAATCACTAAACGATTGGCTACAGGGATTTTGATGACATCATTTATTGCCACACTTCTCCGCTTTAAATAGCTATTGTAGTAATATAAATCCTGCACGCTTAATCCATAAAATTGAGCTAAGGAATAAAGAGTTTGCCCTTCCTCGAAGGTATGTTTGAAGATTTTCTCCCCATTGGTGCCTGCTTGCAAAAAGACCGTATCCTTTGTTGTTAAATAGTGCAAGCTATCGCCCGTCATGGCGATGGAGCTGCTAGAAAGTGTCAATAGAAATAGAAGTACTAAAAATGTGGGATTACGAAGCATATTTGTTTTAGATTTGTTCATAGTAAAAAACATGACCTTTTATAGAGTAGAGAGTAGAGACCACTTCGTTGAGAGAATAGAGATTTAAATTAGTACGCATTGGACTTAATTCAATGCGACTCTCTCAACGAAGTGGTCTCTACTCTCTGCTCTAAAAAGATATATCACAAAAATATGAAAGTTTTAGCGATCATTCCAGCCCGTTACGCATCTACGCGCTTTCCTGCAAAAGCCCTTGCGCTTATTGGTGAAAAATCCATGATTCAGCGCGTATATGAGCAAGTGCTAAAAGTCGGAATCGTGGATAAAACCATAGTTGCGACGGATGATGACCGTATTTTTAAGCATGTGCAAACTTTTGGTGGTGCAGTAGAAATGACTTCCGAAAACCATCCAAGTGGTACCGATCGCTGTGCTGAAATCGCGGAACGTCACCCTGAATACGATTGCATTATAAATGTGCAAGGTGATGAACCCTTCATTCAGCCCGAACAGATAGAACGCGCCGTCCGACCTCTATTAGACGGTAACAATATACAAATCAGTACACTTGCCAAAAAGATTAACACGGAAGCTACTTTATTTAACCCCAATGTCGTGAAAGTAGTTTTTGGGGCGACTGGACAAGCCCTTTATTTTAGTCGCCAAACGATTCCTTTTATACGAGATGTGCAAGAGACAGCATGGCTAGAAGCACAAGCGTTTTACAAGCATATTGGCTTGTACACTTTTCGAAGAGCAACCTTATTAGCATTGACTAAATTGAAAGAAAGTAGACTAGAAAAAGCAGAACGCTTGGAGCAATTGCGCTGGCTGGAGCATGGCTATAAAATTCAGGTAGCCCTCACCGATTTAGAAACACAGGGCGTTGATACACCAGAAGATTTGGAACGAATAAAAGAATTGTATAACTTGGAAAACTAGGTATTAAGTACAAGGTATTAGGTGATTTGAATTTATTTCAGAACGCTTAATGCTTAATATGCCTTCCTATAAATTTAGATTTGGCAGCATTTCACCTAATACCTTGTACTTAATACCTAATACTAAACGATTAAACTATGGCAAATTCAGACCTACTCGCAGCGTTCAACGTACTTCGCATTATTCATTTTGCAATGCTTTCAGGAGTTTTTATGTTTTCCATGGCATTTTTCTTTTTCATTACAAATTCTTATTACCTAGCCTGGGATTTTAATAATTTCTTTGTTATGATAGCTGCATGCATAATAGCAGGCACTATGGCGGCTTCTTTTATAATCAAAAACCAAAAAATGCAAGAGTTAATGCACTTAAAAACCGTAAAGGAGAAATTCATACATTATCAAAGTTTGAGTATCCTACGTTATACCTTGGCACAAGGGTCTATTTTGACGTGTATTGTTCTTTTTGGTTTTATGGAGAATAATTTATTGCTTTTATTGCTCGCGCTTATTCCCTTGCTGCTACTTATTTCTTTGTATCCCAGCTTAGATCGCTTTTCGGAAGAATATAGATTGACGACAGCAGAAAAACAGCTTTTGAAAACGTGATTTTTAGAGCTTCTCTATCGCCCAATGTATATTTTCTTAACTTTGCCAGTATAAACAGTAACAAACAATATGAACAAGGATGATAATCCACTCCCGAAATACGATTTTCAGCGGGGTGCATTACTACTAGTAGATAAGCCAAAAGGCTGGACATCTTTTGATGTGGTTAATAAAATACGTTCTAAAATTCGATACCAACTCGGTATCAAAAAGATAAAAGTAGGACACTCAGGTACACTCGACCCGATGGCAACGGGCTTATTGATTATATGTACAGGTAAATTTACCAAAAAAATCAGTGAGCTTCAGGGGTTATCCAAGGAATATACAGGCACTTTCACCTTGGGCGCAACAACTCCTTCCTACGATGCCGAAACCGAAATAGATGCCACTTATCCTACAGACCAAATAACAGAAGAACTCATAGAACAAGCTCGATTGCAGTTTTTGGGCGATTTGGAGCAAATCCCACCTATGTTCTCCGCTATAAAAGTGGATGGGCAGCCTCTCTACAAAAAAGCGCGCAAGGGCATCATGATAGAAGTGAAGCCACGCCCTGTCACAATACACGATTTTGATTTAACACGCGTAGAATTACCAGAAATAGATTTCCGTGCAGCCTGCAGCAAAGGGACGTATATTCGCTCTTTGGCTTATGATTTTGGTAAAGCTTTACGAAGCGGAGGATATTTATCTGCTTTACGTCGTACCCAAGTAGGTGATTTTCATATCAACGATGCTTGGAATTTAGAAGATTTAGTAGAGCATATCGGAAGTAGTGATTATTCTGTGAAAGTAGTTGATTGATTTTCATATAAAATGATGTCACAATTTGTATGAAAAAGTATTATGTCCCTTTTATTTGGCATGACTTCTTTTTTGTGTAAAAAAAATGTGAAATACTTTTGTATAAAGGGATAATTAAAAATAAAATCCCATTATGGGAATTAATTTCTTATATAGGGAATAAAAAAGAATGATTTCTTTGTTGTTAAAGAATTATACTATAACTTCACCAC
>CALGLY010000020.1 GCA_937959095.1 uncultured Saprospiraceae bacterium | reverse complement strand
GATGCAAAAAATAAGAGAGCAGTGGAGAAAGCATAAATCTATAATAAGTTAGCATTATGAAAAATTGGAAACAAATCCTTAGCATATTCCTATTTACTAGCCTGAATATAGCAAGTCTACAAGCACAAGATTGGGCAAATCTTCAACGCTTTCAAGCAGATAATACTGCACTCGGCGCACCCACCGCAAAGGAAAAACGCGTAGTCTTTATGGGGAATTCAATCACTGAAGGATGGGGGAATGACAAGAATAGTTTCTTTCATACTAAAGGTTATATCAATCGTGGTATCGGTGGACAAACTACACCTCAGATGCTTGTGCGCTTCCGCCAAGATGTTGTCGCTTTGCAGCCCGCAGTCGTCGTGATTTTGGCAGGCATCAATGATATTGCAGGGAATACTGGCCCGTCCACTATACCTATGATAGCGGATAATATCAAGGGCATGGCAGAGATCGCTCGTGCCAATGGTATCAAAGTAGTTATCAGTTCGGTACTGCCTGCTTATGATTTTCCGTGGAAACCAAATATGGAACCCGCACTTAAAGTGATTACTTTGAATAAGCTATTGAAAGCCTATGCTAAGAAAAATAAAATCGTCTATCTCGATTATTTCAGTGCAATGGTGGACGAACGCAATGGTATGAAAAAAGCTTACAGCTACGACGAAGTACACTGCACCCAAGCAGGCTATGATGTAATGACACCCCTTGCAGAAAAAGCAATAACCAAAGCCCTAAAACGAAAAAAATAACTTATTAGATGTGAGATTCTAAGATAGGAGATGTGAGACATTATTTCTCCGCAAATCATTTAGAAATTCATTTATATTCTTACAAGCCCCAAGGGAACGACACACTATTAACGTAGGATGTGAATCCTACTGACGACGACACATCATCATGAGAATAAACGACTTCAAGCTAGAACGCTACTTCGGTATCCACGAATTCACGGCAAAATACCTACTCTCCAGCTCCGATTGCGATGGTTATCCGATGCAATATGTGCTAGATAAGGCCACCGAAGCAGAACAAGCCCTTTGGAATAATCTTCAACTCGGTTATACCGAAAGCGAAGGTAGTCCCTTACTGCGCGAAGCTATTCGTCCCTTCTATAAAAATGCGGACTTGGATAATATCCTCGTTGCCTCACCAGGCGAATTGAATTTCGTATTAATGAATACGCTGCTTACAGCAGACGACCATGTAGTGGCGATTGCCCCAAGTTATCAGTCCTTATATGAAGTCGCACGAAGTATTGGTTGCGAAGTGAGTTATTGGTTACCCGATGAGGCGACTTGGGAATACGATCCAACGCAATTAGAACGCTTAATTCAGGAAAACACAAAGTTGATTATCCTGAATTTTCCGCACAATCCTACGGGGAGTTATCTTACAGAAACGGCACTTTTACAAATTGTAGCGATCGCACGCAAGCGTGGCATTTATATTTTTTCGGATGAAATGTATCATAAATTAGTCGTATCTGATTTGCCTGAATTGCCGCCCATTCAAGATGTTTATGAAAAAGGAATTAGCCTTTGGGGAACATCGAAAACCTTTGGTTTAGCGGGTTTGCGGACAGGCTGGTTAGTGACGCAAGATAAAGAAGTGCTTCGCAAAATATTAGCCTTCAAGGATTATCTAAGCATTTGTAGTAGCGCACCAAGTGAGATTTTAAGCATTATTGGACTTCATCATATCGAACAATTTTTAGAACCAAATCTCAAAAAAATAAAGCAGAATATTCAACTCTTTCAAGAGTTTGCCGCAGTACACAAAGGGCATTTTAGTTTTGTTCCTCCGAAAGCAGGTTCTACTGCTTTTGTGCAATTACATATTTCAGAATCCGCCTTAGCCTTTAGTGATAAAATGGTAGCTGAAACGGGTATTATGACCTTACCCGCCGAAATATTTAATTTTGATGGAACGTATATTCGGGTAGGTTTTGGACGCGCGATTTTGCCTGAAATTTTAGAACGCTTTGGAGAGTATTTAAATAAAAGATACTAGCCATGAGTCAAATCAATACAGAAAACAAAGCCATTTGGAATGCTAATGCCGACTATTGGGATGCCAAAATGGGTACAGCAGGTAACGATTGGCACTTGGAACTTATCGCGCCTAGCACGATTGAGTTGTTGAATCTAAAACCTGCTACCCGACTACTCGATATTGGTTGTGGAAATGGTCTTTTTGCAAGAAGAATGCAAGCAAAAGGCATACAAGTTACTGCCTTTGATTTTGCAGAACAAAACATCAAAAATGCCCTAGCCTATCCTTCCGAAGGCATCGAGTACCGCGTCTTAGATGCTACTGATTACGAACAATTAATGCAACTAGGAAGGCATACCTTCGATGCTGCCGTAGCCAATATGGTGCTTATGGATATACCTGAAATTGAACCGCTTTTCAAGGTACTAACGAGGCTACTTCGTCCAAAGGGGTGTTTTGTATTTTCTATCTCCCATCCTTGTTTTAATTCAGAAGAGGTCAAACATGTAGAAGATGGACTTATTATCCGTTCTTATCATCAGACACGAATAGAAAAAGGCGAAGCGATTCGAAAACAACCGCAATTACAGTATTATTTCCATCGTCCTATTTCTATTTATATGCAAATGGCTTTTCAATATGGCTTTGTAGTAGATGGAATCGAAGAACCTGTTTTTAAGGAAGCTTATCGTGGTATCTTTACCAAAGTACCTCCTGCTTTGATTGTACGCATACGAAAAACATAAATCATGGGTATATTTAAGATTCTTATCTTGCTTTCTATAGGACAGATAGTAGGTATTATTTATCGGGCTACCCGAAAGCCTAAAAAAGAAAATAAGCGAAGAATAACAAGAAAATTTTAATCAAGTAGATAGGCCAATAAAAGCCTGTTTTTGATCTGACAGATCGTGGGATTTTCACTAAAATACCGCCCATTCTTACTATCCGAATGCGATTACAAGGATAGTTTTTTTTGAACCATATAAGGCATATAAGGACATATAAGTATATGTCGTGTTCTTAAATGTACTTATATGGTTCAAAAAATTAACTCTATTTTTGTAGAAATCAACAATTATGAATAAGTCCGCCGTACTATTACTTCTCATATTCCTCCCAAGCCTCCTACTAGCACAAGCCCTAGAACGCATCAAAATATACCGCGACCAATGGGGCGTACCGCACATCTACGCGCCCACCGATGAGGAAGTATGCTACGGCTTGGCATGGGCGCAATGCGAAGACGACTTCAAGACGGTGCAAGAGCAAATGCTTGCCGTGCAAGGTCGCTATGGCGAACTAGAAGGCAAAGACGGCATCGTCGTAGATTTTGCAGTGAAATTTATGGGCTTCAGAGAAATAGTAGAAGCGCGTTACGAAAAAGACCTCAGCCCCAAAGTGCGCCGTATGCTAGAACATTATGCCGATGGAGTCAATAATTATGCTGCCACCCATCCGAAAGAATGCCTGCTAAAAGGTATGTTCAAGACCAACGCCAAAGACCTCGTAGTCGGTTATATGCTAGGCGTGACTCAACTCACAGGTGCAGCCAAAGACCTCCTCGCTATCCTAGATGATAGCATTGAAATACTAGAAAGTCAAAGCCCGAAAGGCTCAAATGCGATAGCAATAAGTAGCAAAAAAACAACGACAGGCGAGACTTTTCTAGCGGTCAATTCACATCAACCATTAGAAGGCTGGTATTCTTGGTACGAAGTGCATCTTGGTAGCGACGAAGGCTGGAATATGCTAGGCGGCACGTTTGCAGGTGGCATGACTATTTTTCATGGTGTCAATGAGCAT
>CALGLY010000019.1 GCA_937959095.1 uncultured Saprospiraceae bacterium | reverse complement strand
ATAAGTTATTTTTTAGTCGTTCCTTAGGAATGGCTTGGCTCACAAAAAATCAATCTTGAATCCGTCAATGCTAGGCTGCGCAGTTCAGAAGGATAATCGGGATTCGTTATCATATTGATGAAGTCTGCTTTAGTGGCATATTCCACAATCAGTACTTTATCCCATTCCAATTCTGCTGGACCAATGAGCGTAAATTTTGGATTGCCATAAAAAATAATCTTCCCTTTGCTTTGCTGAAAAAAGGGGGAAGCGGCTTTCATATAGGTCTTGTATTGTTCTTTGCCGCTGCGCCCAGTTTCTGTTACCGTTGCTTTAAATTTCAATAAATTCAGCATTTGCAAAGGCGTATCAATAGGCAATTGCGCGAAGGCTTTAAACTGTTCGCGGGTCGTGTTTAAATATTTTTCTATTGTCATAATGCTACAAATTAAGATAAAAAATACATCATTTTATGCTCCTTTTACTATCCTCTGGAACGATAAATTAATAAATGGGCATTCTTGAGTAGACCTATTTTGATTCCAGTTTTTGCTTTGAAACTGGGAGCATATCTAGATATTTGACCAATTTCAAAGTAAAAAATGGGAGTAAAAGAGACAGTCAAGAATATACATTTATTTGTTTATCGTTCCTCTTATTCGTTTCTAAACTGAGAATCCTCTACGGTGAAAAGTATAGGTAGACACATATCACTCAACAGATAAAAAAGTCCTTGACTACGTATCAGTGGTCAAGGATTTTTTTTGTAAATATACTACCCTGCCCTTCAAATTGGTTAACCCTCTTGGAATATGTAACTTCGCAGCAAAATTTCAAAGCAAAAGAACCGAGAACAAGAGAAGAAGCTATAAAAATCTCCTATCTCGCGTCTCATATCTCATATCTACTACATGAAAGTAGGAATTCTATTCGGCGGACCATCCAGAGAACGAGAAATCGCATTTGCAGGTGGACGCACCGTCTATGACAACTTAGATAAAGTGCTATTCGAGCCTATCCCAATTTTTGTGGATAGCCAACGGAATTTTATTCTCCTCGATTGGCAATACATATATAAAGGTACGATTCGAGACTTCTATCCACCCGTGGAAGCCTTGCCACATTCCGAGCATGATTTTCAAATCTATATCGAAAGTCTCGGCGAACTGACCGATGATGCTTGGGAACGCCTTATCTCTAAAGTAGGGTGCAAAATCAGCATCGAAGAACTGCCTGACCTGATAGATATTGCCTTCCTTGCCTTGCATGGACAATTCGGGGAGGATGGACAAATACAAGGCTTGCTGGAAAGTCTTCAAGTGCCTTACACGGGCAGTGGAATACGTGGCTGTACCATAGGAATGGATAAGGCATTTCAGAAAAAGATAATGGAAACGGCAGGTTTTGCCACGCCCGAAGTGCAGGTGCTGCACCGAAAAGCCTGGATAAATGCTGATAAAACGACGCTATTTGAGCAAGCAAAGGAGCAAATAGGCTTCCCGATGGTCATTCGACCTGCCAATCAGGGGTCGTCTATTGGCGTGGCGATTGTGGCAGAAACGGCTTCGCAGCAGGATTTTGAATACTTCATCAATCGTGCTTTTTTTAGAGAAAAGCTACTTGCTACAAAGTGGCAAAATTATAGCAAAGAAGAACGCGTAGAGTATGTGCGTGGAATAAGTGATATTCGAGATGGCTTGGGCTTTCCGATGAATATTTGTATTGGAAATAAGAAAATTGCCCGTGTCATTCATCCCGAAGATTTATTAGTACAGTTGGATGTTTTCATTGCACGACATGGCGATTTATTCCTAGAAAGTCATTGGAGTGAGCAGCGTGTGATCGTCGAGTCTTTTATTCATGGAAAGGAGTTTTCTTGTATCGTATTGCGACAAGAAGATGGCACAACGGCAGCTTTGCCCCCTACCGAAATTATAAAAGGTAGCGAGGTTTTTGATTATCGCTCGAAGTACTTGCCTGGGCTTTCGCGCAAGGAAACGCCTATCAAATTGCCGAATACTCAAATCAATGAAATACGGAAAGAGTGCCGTCGCTTGTTCGAGTATTTAGAGTTCAATACCTATGCGCGCATTGATGGCTTTATCAATGACGCAGGCACGATTTTCTTGAATGATCCGAACACGACTTCGGGGATGTTGCCTTCGTCTTTTTTCTTCCACCAGTCGGCAGAAATAGGACTGAATCCTTCGCAATTTATTACCTATATTATTCGAGCTTCTTTGCAAGAACGCATTGCTACTTTGCCCGAATTGACGCATTTCGACGCGCTCTTGCAGCAGTTGGATACAGCTATTGAGCAAGCAAAGAACCAAGAAGATAGCCGTAAGAAAATAGCAGTCATTTTAGGCGGTTATAGTGCAGAGCGGCACATCTCGGTAGAAAGCGGACGCAATATTTTTGAAAAATTAGCCAGTTCCAATAAATACGAACCCATCCCGATTTATTTAATTGGCGATGCAGATAGTCACGAGCTTTATCAAATCCCTATCAATCTATTACTGAAAGATAATGCCGATGATATTCGGGATAAGATACTAGGTTTTGAGCATCATCCTATCTTGGAAGAAATTCGAGAAGAATGTAGCCCACTTATCGAAAAATACGCTTCCACGGATGTGGTTTTTGAGCCTAGAAAAATAACCTATACCGAACTCGCAGAACTAGTAGATGGCGTATTCATCGCGCTGCATGGTCGCCCTGGCGAAGATGGAGAGGTGCAGTTGCAACTGACGAAATTCGGTATTCCATACAATGGTTCGGATTCGGCATCTTCGCGCGTTACCATCAATAAGTTCAATACCTTGCAATTGCTAAAACGCAAGGGCTTCACGGTGGCACACCAACGCCTACTAAGCAAAGCAGAATACGAAAGCAATCCACAAGCCAACATTGCTATTTTGGAAGGTGAATTTGCTTATCCTTTCATCATGAAACCTGTGGATGATGGTTGCAGCGCAGCCGTGAAAGTGATTAAAAATAGGGAGCAGTTGCAGGCCTTTTGCAATCTTATGTTCCGTGAGACCTTGCCTCTACCTGCTACAGAACGCACTATTTTAGATTTGCAACCAAAGGAAGAATTTCCAATAAAAGCAGCTATTTTAGTAGAAGAATTAATAACAGCAAAGGGGGCGAAGCACTTCTTAGAAATCACGGGTGGCTTATTGACGCATCATAAAGGCGATGCGATTCGCTATGAAATGTTTGAGCCTTCGGAAGCACTAGCAAGTGGAGAGATTTTATCTTTAGAAGAAAAATTTCTAGCTGGCGAAGGGCAAAATATCACGCCTGCCCGCTATTCTCCGAATAAGGAAGAATATGACGAAATAGCAAGCCAAGTGAAAGCTACTTTGCAAGAAGCGGCGGAAATTTTAGGCATAAAAGGCTATGCCCGAATTGATGCTTTTGTGCGTGTCCATTCGGATAATAGAGCAGAAACTATTATCATTGAGGCTAATTCCTTGCCCGGCATGACACCTGCTACCTGCATCTATCATCAAGCGGCAATTAATGGGTATAAGCCGTATGATTTTATTGATAAAATATTAGAATTTGGCTTTGAGGAAAGAGCAGCTATGATGGTAGAAGGGGAGTAGATATAAAATGCGATAAGCTTGGCTTGAATTTTTATTCAAGTCGAAACGTGTTATCGAAACTCCGTTTCGCGTGTCGCTTTTGCCTAAATGTAGTGGGACGAAACAGAGTCTCGAGGACACATTAAGGCTCGAATACCCCGATAACTATGCGGGGCAAGCCAAACAACAGCTCCTTAAGTCACTTTTTTAATATGAAAAAAGAATTAGCGACACGAGAAGATATAGAATTTTTAGTTCATGAATTTTATCAAATTGTATTCAAAGATGAATTGATTGGCTATATTTTCACGGAAGTAGTAGAAGTCGACTGGGAGGCACATTTTCCTGTGATGTATGATTTTTGGGAATCGGTCTTGTTTGGCACAGGCAGCTACCGAGGTAATCCGATGCTGAAACACATCGACCTTAATCGTATAGAAGCATTACCCGAAGCCTATTTCGATAGGTGGATAGAACAATGGGAAAATGCAGTAACGACACATTTTCAAGGCGTAAAAGCCGAAGAAGCTATCGCCAAAGCAAAGAGTATGAAAGCATTGATGCTTTACAAAATAGCGCAAAGTAATAACCCTAATTTTATACAGTAAAGAATAGACTTTTTAAAGGGGAACAAGTCTAATACAAAAGAAAAAGCAACTATGAGCAATTTCAGCGATAAACTAAAGTCCGTATGGCGGGAACTCCTCGCCTTTGTGACTAGCCCTATCTTCATCAAAAACTTCCTGATGATGATTTCGGTGGTTGGACTATTTCTGTTGTTGATATTTCTGTGGATGAAATTCTATACGCGCCACGGCGAATCGCTGCAAGTAGAAAACTACGTTGATATGCACATTGACGATGCGATGAAGCAAGCACGAGGACGCAGTTTTGATATTGTTATCTTAGACTCCATCTATGTACCTGGTCGCAAGGATGCGAATATGGTATTGCAGCAAAATCCGAAAGCCTTTTCGAGGGTAAAAAAGAATCGGACGGTTTATATGACGGTCACCCGTGGACAAGGGGATCCAGTCAGCTTGCCTCGCCTCACAGGGCGCGATGAATTTTCGCAATATGAGCGTGCCTTACGTGCATTGGATATAAAATTGGAAATTCAAGAACGTATCTATAGTGAAAAATATGCTGTAAATACCATCCTTCATCTCTTAGTGGATGGACAAGAGAAGAACAGTAAAGACCTGAACGAAGGCGTAAAAGTCTTACCTGGTAGCACCATACAAGCTGTAGTGACCGACCGAGGCACCAATCTAGTCCCTGTCCCTAACCTAAAGTGCTTACAATACGAAGAGGCGACCTTTGCTATTCGTAACTCAGAACTCAATATCGGTACAGAACGTCCCGATGCTAGTGTGAGTTATAAAAACGATGCTTATGTCTATCGGCAAATTCCAGCTTATAGTCCAGGTAAACAAATGCGAATAGGGGAGCAAGTAGATATTTTCTTACAGCAAAACCGCCCAACTAATTGCCCCGATTTAGAGAACCAAGAGAATAATAATACAGGCTTTTAAGAAATGGAATGCGATAATGATACAATGCGATAATGCGCCAATGTACTATTACATTGTATCATTATCGCATTGAAGGATTACCACATTAACTCATTGAATAGAAATGCTAGATTATCGTTATTTGTACGTTTTTAAAGTAAAAGGAAAAAGCCTTTATAAAATCGGAATTTCTAAAGATTGGAAAATTCGGAAAAAGCAGGTACAGCAATCCAAAAAGATGCGTAAGAAACTGCGCCTTGTCATTGCGGTGCCGTTACTTGCGGCTACTTTTTTTGAACAGCAACTCCATAAAAAATTTGCAGATTACAGAAAGCCACTCAAAGGCGTGTCGGGAGGCACGGAATTTTTCAACCTTACAAGCTACGACGGACTCATTGGTTTGCGTGGCGAAGTCCTAAAGTATTTCCTTATTCAACTACTCATCCTCACTGCCCTCATCATGACGGCTATGATCAACTTCCTCGGCTGGAATTGGCGCGAATATTTAAAGATTATGCTTTCTTAACACTTCCAAAACATATTTTTTTTATTCTAAATTAAATCATTTAAGGACTTTATTAACAAGTGAAAACAAAATTATTTTTTTACTATATCATTGTTGTTGAGTGACTTATTGAATTGTATTCGTCCTTTTTTGGAACTTTCTAGAACTAGGCTCGTTAAAGGCTATCGAACATATTATCCAGAACAATTTTTTGATTTTTTTAGATTTGAAACAAAGTCATCGAGACATTTTGCCACTTCTGAACATATTATAAAAACAAACACGGCAAAGGGTTTTGATGATATTTTTATCCCGTTTTTATGAATTTCCCATGGACATGTCTAATGGCGGTAGCGTCTTTGATGCTATCTGTTGCGAGCTATGCTACGCCGTCATTAGTCTTACAGAACACTGAGTCAGCTCCGTCAACGATTACGATTTCGGATGCGACCATTCAGCAACGATTACATAATTTGAACAGCCCAGTAGACGTGCAATACCGTCCTGTTGTTCGAGAATCTATCCGAGCATACATTGTTTTCGCGCAACGCGAATCACAGCAATTACTCGGACTTACCTCTCTTTATTTTCCAGTATTTGAACATTATTTGAAGCTTAATCATCTGCCAGAGCAGTTGAAGTATTTGCCTATCATTGAGTCGCGCTTGCGTCCAGGAGCTACTTCACATGCAGGAGCAGCAGGTTTGTGGCAATTCACGAAAGGCACCGGCCGTCAGTTTCACCTTCAAATAGATAATGTGGTGGATGAACGCCGCGATCCGATTCGCTCTACTGAAGCAGCAGCAGCTTATTTGGAGCAATTGTATGGCAAGTACCGCGATTGGACGCTTGTATTGGCTGCTTACAACTGTGGCCCAGCGCGTCTGAATCAAGCGATTCGTCATGCAGGTTCAAAGGACTACTGGAAAGTGCGAGAATTCCTACCGAAAGAAACACAAGATTATATTCCACGTTTCATTGCAGCATCTTACTTGATGCAGTACTACCATGAGCATGGGTTAGTGCCAGCTTATCCAAGTTACAATCTGCAATTGACACGTACTACGAAGGTATACAATGCGATGAATTTTAGTACAATTGCTCGTATCACAGGTTTATCGGAGCGTACTATAGCGCGTCTAAATCCTGGGTATCAGCAAAACCTAGTGCCTGCCAATTCAAATGGACAATACTTGATTTTACCAGAAAGCGCGATGCTTGCTTTTCAAACAACGATGCAGCCTACTGTTCCTTACGCATCGGTAGGTACAGCGCGTCGTACGCACGTGGTACAGTCAGGCGATACGATTGAAAGTCTTGCTAAAATATATAAGTGCAGCACGGGCGAAATCGTAGCATGGAACAATATGAATGAATCGAACCTTTTCTTCCGCCAAGAGTTGGTGATTTATGTGAATGCCTACGAAGAAGTTTGGAGAGGGTAGAGGAGTTGAAGGTTTGAATATTTAGGTGCTAAATACCGTGTAACAAAAGTAATTGCAATTTTATATTGAGTTAATTAAAAAATTTAACAAAGTCATAACATTGAATATCAGGGTGTTATGAATCAAAATTTAATTTTTAACATTTATAGGCAAAAAAAATTTACTTTTGTTACACGGTACTAAATATCCAAATTTTGAAATTTTATATGAAAGTAAAAAGGGGAGCGAAATAATCTCTCCCCTTTTCTATTATATCCTCAAAATGAATTCTTACTCATTATCGTCAGCAATCAATTTTCCAACAATTAGCATATCTGCAGGCATATGAACTTCTGTCATTTGAAATTTATGTTCATTAGGAAACAGGATGTGTTCTAGTGCAAATATGGATATTTCCTCAAAAGATAAACCGTCCAATTTTGGTTTAAGCTCCTTTGGTGTATGTTCTCTCACTGCTTGTTCCATTGTAGAGATGTAGTCGGAATGTTCACACTTATCGCTTGGCTTTGGAATACTACAATTTGTAGTTGCTTGACTTGAATTCATAGAAGAAGATATAGCATCTTTTCCTGTGCTTGCATCTACTGTAAAGTCCATTCCACCGCTCACACTGATACTTACATCTTTAATCGTTTCATCAGATGTTCTTGTACTTCTTTTTATACCCTTACTAGGCTGAGCATACCAAACATCGTCAATTTTATATGGATAATCTTTTTTACCTGAAAAACTTGCCGCGAGTTTACCTGATTCCGACTTGAATGATACATCTACCGAAATTGTCTCCCCTTCAGGAGTATAATAATCTGTATAGCCATTTTTTCCACCGTCTACACGGGCAAGCTCTAGCCCTCCTACAGGAATTTTCACATTCACCGAGTTATAATAGCAATCACCAGCAGAAGTCCCTCCACCTGCGGGTTTAAAATCCAATCTATCATCTCCTGTTTTTTCCTTTCCATCTTTATCATACTGCTTTAGCTTTGGAAGGGTATCCTTAAAGAAGGTTTTATTACTTATGATTAGACTGATATCATAATCCTCAGGAATAGGTTCAGGCACACCATTTACACTTAGCGTAGTTGTGTTATCGTATTTATTATCCCCACAGAAAATAAATAATTGAAGAATTTTGCCACTTTTACTTACATTACTATCCTTCACTGTGATTTTGAATGAGTTAGGTTGTAGGTAGAAAATGTCTGTTTTCTTCTCAAAACTAATTCCTCCTATAATGAAGTTAATATCATGGTCATGGAAGAAATCTTGAATTGCAATATTAATACTATTAGTCACATCAGGAATATCACTAATATTTTTAGTCTCAAAATCGCCTTTTGAAAAATCTAATTTTACATTTTGTACGCTATCCACCTCCCCTGCTACTGACGTTAAAGGTACGTTTGCTGTAAGTTTTTGATCGGTTTCATCAGTAGTCTTTTTCTGATAATATCCAATTACTAGTGTATTTCCTGCCGCATCTTTGGTAGATGAATCAACCCTAATACATGGATCTACATAATCAGGATCTCCTTTTTTTACATCATCATCATTGGGGTTAAGCAATTCATCTGTGATAAAAGGAATCCAATCTATATAATCAGGATTTACAGTATAAATAACTTCTTCTTGCTGTACAACTCCACCTTCAAAGTTCATTTCCATATAGCATCTACTCTTATCTCCAGTTCCTCCACCAAATGAAAAAGTAGGACTGCCAAACTTCAGTTGTGTGACATATAGCCACTTTTCTCCCTCAAAATGATGCTTCTTGTGTTGCGATTTATAGATTAACAATGATAAGTCATCATCAATGAGTGTCTTGATAGGATTGGTATCAGTTGCAAAAGTTTTACTTGGCTCTGGTAAATCCTTATGTTGTTCTGCCATTAGTTTATTTGCGGCATCCAAATCAAGGTTCAATACGGCATCGAAGCCCATAATAGTTCTAGTATTTTCCATGGCTTTGACTACATCTTCTATGTTATTTGTAGATGTTGCGGTTTGCTGATTTAAATTCATTGTTTTGCTGTTTAATGCCTTGAATTCTAAAAAGAATTTAGGAATGGAGTACAGCTTCTACTAAAAAAGTAAATAGAACTGTACTAATTGATATTTAGTAATAATGAGATTAACCTTATTTGTTTTCGTGTACGTTTACTTTAAAGGTGAACCTAAGGGTCACTTTTGAAGTAGTAAACTCTAAACCTTCATTTGAATGATCATTCTCTGTAGGTTTCGGCAGTGAAACTTCCCAAGTAGAAAACGGTGTAATAGGTGTTTTACCTTCTGACCATTCTCCTCCATCTCCGTCAAAAAGTGGTGTGTTATCTAGCTTGTATCGATAAGTATCGGAGCGTTTGATAGTATTGTAGACCAATAGATCTCCTTCTAGGTTTTTATCATGGAAGGGGCGAGCTTGAT
>CALGLY010000018.1 GCA_937959095.1 uncultured Saprospiraceae bacterium | reverse complement strand
ATGTACATTCTTGACAGGGTATTTCGCCCATATTTTTCACTTTGAAGCCCTGAAAATATCAACATTTATGCGGGTTTCAAAGCAAAAACTATGAACAAAACCTCTCTCTCAAGAATGTACATTTATTTATTTCGCGTTCCTTAGACGTGTATTTATATGATTCAAAAAGAGCATACCTTTAAGTTTATGAAAAAAACACTATTCCTTTTTCTTTTATTTACTAATATCTGTTTTGCGCAATCCCCCTTGAACAAAATCCTTGATTTTACGGTAGAAGATAGCCCAATTTCTGAAGCTCTTTTGCAACTCTCCGAACAAGCAAGCACCGACATTGCATTCAGTAATAATTTCTTTAAAAAACAAAAAAATATCACTGCCCAATATCAACAAACAAGCCTCGAAACTATCCTGAAGGACTTACTTCAACGTAGTAATATTGCCTATAAAGTGGTAGCGGATCGTATTTTGCTATTCAAAAAGAAAGAACAATTCTATACCATAAGCGGCTATATCGAAGATGAAAATTCAGGGGAGCGACTGATTGCAGCAACGGTTTTTTCTCCTAGCATGCAGCAAGGAACAACGACCAATGAATATGGATTTTATAGCCTACGCTTACCCAAAGGAACGACCGACGTTCTGTACAGTTATTTGGGCTATGCACAGCATTTAGAGCATGTGACCTTAGAAAAAAATAGACGACAAGACATCCAATTAAATAACTCCATCACCCTTGCAGAAGTCATTGTTAGACCTGATTCAATTTTAAATAATTCTTCTCCATCCGAAGCACGTTCTGATTTTTATCCTATTCATAAAAAGATGTTAACCATCAGTCCTGATCTTGGTGGTGAGGCAGATCCGATTCGTGGCGCACAGCTCTTGCCAGGCATACAAGCAGGTGCGGACGGTCTTGGTGGTAGCTTGGTACGTGGTGGCGATAGTGGACAAAATCTCATGCTACTCGATGGCGTGCCTGTCTATATTCCTTATCATTTGCTAGGGCTTTTTTCGATTTATAATCCACATACGGTGCGCTCTGCGAAAATTTATAAAGGCAGTTTTCCTGCGCGTTATGGTGGGCGACTTTCATCTGTTTTTGACATTCGCACCCGCGAGGGAAATCAGTATCATTGGGATGGCTTGGCTTCTGTGAATTTACTAAGTGGAAATGCTTTGATAGAAGGCCCTATTCAAAAGGGTAAAGGGGCATTGCTGTTGGCAGGTCGCGCGTCGCATTCGGGGTTTTTATTTAATTCTTTTTTTCAAGATACCTATTTTTCTACTACGCCCGAAGCGGTTGAAACAGCCTTTTTTGATGTGAATGCAAAGCTTAATTACACGCTTTCGCCTAAAGATAGACTCTATCTAAGTCATTACCGAGGAAGCGACGAAATGAGCAGCAGTAGCGAAGCGGAGGAAGAAGATGCCTTGGAAGAACAAGCCGTAGAATTGAATTGGGCAAATGCTGTGACAGCTATCCGTTGGAATCATTTATTCAATGATAAATTATTCTCCAATACAACCCTCACACATAGCAAGTTTGGCTACGAATACACAGTATTGGAACAGTTTATTGAAGATGGTGAAGACCTACCAAGTGATCTCTTCCTGCTCGATATGTATTCGGATAATAATGATATTGGACTAAAAACGGAGTTTGATTATTTACCTTCCAATAAGCAACGCTTTCGCTTTGGTGGTGGCATCGCTGCGCGTGAATTCGTGCCAGAAGTAACTTATATTGAAGAGGAAGAAATTGATTTTGAAGAACTGGAAAATATCGAAATCAATGAGTTTGAACAATTCCGCGATCGTGAAGTATTTACAGCCGTAGAAGCGCATCTATATGTAGAAAATCAACTGCACCTTAGCCCTAAATGGAAAGTCGATGCGGGATTGCGTGCGAGTAGCTTTTTGACTGATGATAAAAATTACGTGCGTCTCGAACCCCGTCTGAAATCTACTTATCGCTTGCATGAAAAACTATGGCTACACACCGCTATGAGTCGCATGGTGCAATATTTACATTTGGTTTCCTATGGCAATGTCCGACTGCCGAATGACTTGTGGATTCCGTCGAGCGAAGAACTCCTGCCCGAAGAGGCTTGGCAAGGCGAAATTGGACTTTCTTGGGAAGCAAATACCCAAACACAGCTCTCCCTTGATGCCTATTATAAAAAACTAGATAATCTCTATGTCTATCCTGAAAATTATGATTTCGAAGAAGAAGATTTTTATCAAATTCTAGTATCAGGTCAAGGTATAGCGCAAGGTGTTGAGTTCTCCATTCGACATGATACGCCTACGAGAGGTGGGCAATTTTCATATGCCTACGCCAATTCCACACGGCAGTTTGATGCAATTAATGAAGGAGAAACTTACCCTTATGCCCACAATCAGCCGCATCAACTAAAACTCTTTGTCTATCAAAAACTGGGGCGCAATTGGCATCTTGGACTCAATTGGGTTTTCAATTCGGCAGGACCACCGCTAAATATTACGCCTCTAGGTTCGATACAAGAGGAAGTCGAGGATGAAGATGTTGAAATGCTAAATCCCTTAGAATTTACGCCTGATAATTATCATCGCTTAGATTTAAGTGCCAATTATCAATTT
This sequence comes from uncultured Saprospiraceae bacterium, assembly GCA_937959095.1. Lineage (GTDB taxonomy): Bacteria > Bacteroidota > Bacteroidia > Chitinophagales > Saprospiraceae > JAAUTG01. The sequence continues at coordinate 5,510 of CALGLY010000018.1, read as the reverse complement.
ATCTCCAAAGGTTTGGAGCATCATTTTAAATTCGGTGCATACAATTTCTACGATCGCCAAAACATTACTTACTTCCGTATTGATTTTCAAGCAGACGATGAAGCTCTTTATAGCCCTGTATATGGCTTAGGCTTTCGCCCTTCTTTTTCTTATAGATTTTCCTTTTGACTATAGATTGGTATTACAATTTTTTAGGCGTTTTTACCTAAAAAGGACAAATAAAAAGGGCTGGATAGAAAACTATCCAGCCAAATAACAAAAAGGCATGTATATGAAAAGCTATCTTTAATCAAGTGATTGATTGATTTGTTAGGGAAAAGAATAACAGTATTCCTTATAAAATTATTATACTATTTTCTCTTATTAAGGTTTCAATTTGTAGGGTTTTACAATTATACAGCAATATTATAAAATAATTCACAATTATAAAAGCTTTTAGTAGAATTATGTACTAAACAGTCTAAAAGGGGCTTTGATCCCCTTTTTCTTTATACAACTCCTTCATTTTGAATTAAGTGTAGTATATGAATTTTTCTTGTTATCAAGAAAATACTTCTTCTAGTATTCCTTTTTCTATTTGTATGACAAATTCAAAAATTCGTTGCTGGTCTTCTTTATTAAGCTTATCAAATAGCGCATCTCCTTCTCGTATAAGGTTATGTCCAAGCTCTAAAGCGCCTACTTCTTCCTTAGAATATAGTTTTGGTCGTTTCTTCATAGCATCTATTAAATACTGTACTATCTCTGTCACTTTTCGGATTAATGCTCTATCATGTAAAGTCTCAAAAAGAGCTTCATTATTTTTTATAAACGCCTCTATATCTTTTCGCGACAAAGAACGCAGTAAGGCATTTATTTCATCGCGTCCATAAGGCGATTCTAGTTCTAACTGCATCGCGCTTTGCACCAATTTATGTTCAAAATTGTTAGCCGCCCGAAATGATTTTAAGGCTTTCATGCCTGCCATTAGAATTTTGGGTAAATGCCTACCATACTTAAATAGCAAACGGCTAGAGGCTACCAAAAGTCGGATTAGTTTTTCGGGTTGTTTGATGTACTCATCTAGCCGTTCAAAAGCGGCATCTAGTTCTTCGCGCTGTTCGGGGGGCGGATACATATATTCCAGAAAATAATTACGGAATACTGCTACGCGCTCCTCATCGAAAGAAGCAGGCAATTCATATTTTTCTTGAATACGGTCATATTGGTAACGTTCTTCGATTACTTGTCTATAGCCTATTATTACTTGCTTTAGTGTTTCTTTTTCTGACATATATTTTTGCGTATCAATTTTTTAGCATTGTGGATTGGAGGCTTTTTTGGTTTTAGGGCAAGTGCAAGGGCAAATCCCAGCCCCAAGCATCTATCCTCATCACTTTTATTCTCTTATTCAATTAACCATTCTGTAGCAGTAGCTCTCATGCCTGTGCCTACTTTATAGATTTTTTTTTACCATTTATCGCGGTCTGTTTTGATAAGAACAATCATATTTGCTTTGAGTTCAAGGTGTTCTCGCTCCTACAACAACCATTCCATTTCCTACTTAAAGCAAACAAGATCAATATCCAATATTTTTGAAAAAATCTCCTCTAAACAACAAAAGGACTTTTCACGATAACTTACATCGTAAAAAGTCCTTCCGATAGGTTCTAACCTAAGTAGTCTTTCCAAAACTTAGGTATTACTGCCGCACTAACTTCCGCACGATCTGCACCTCTGCCGTTTGCAATTTCACGAAGTAGGTTCCAATAGGAAGCTGCGTTAGCTGTAACTCCAATCTATTGTAGCCTGCTTCTACGCTTCGGCTAGTCGTCGTATGTAGCTTTCCTGTGATGTCGAATACTTGTACCTGCAATTTCTCATCAGTAGTCGCTACATAATCCAAATAAGCTTTATCTAGCGCATTCGGATTCGGATAGAACTCACTGATGCCCGTGCGTAAGCTACTATCATCGTTTATGATTAAGTCGCCACACTCTTGTACCCGCACGCGCACACTACCGCCTACTTCCGTACTACAGCCCGATACATCCTTGGCACGTACGAGCGAATAAGTTGTCGTCACTGTTGGGCGCACTACTATCGTTGCATTGCTAAAGGTCACTACAGCAATGTACTCCTCCGTTCCGTCCGTGTAGGTGACTTCATAAGGAGAACGACCATTCGATGCGGTGATAATCAGGCGTGTCCAGCCACCATTGCATATTTCATCGCTTGATACTTCTATACTTGCAGTGATATTCGCATCGGCTTGTGCTACTAGTGTTACAGCATCCGTTTCACCTACGCAAGAGGGTTTTGCTGCATCACGAATACGTGGATTGTATTCGCCTGCTGCTAGTCCACTAAAGTTAGCACTTGCTTGCCATGTCGCGCCACCATCAATACTATATTCGTATGTGATCGTTTCATCGGCAGGTACTATCGTGAGTGCTCCTATAATACCTCTACAAGTGGCAGGATTAGTAAGTTGTATATCTGCTATGCTTGGTGCATTTGGTGCATCTAATACGCGACTTGCTCCTGTACGACAAGCGGTTGCTCCTGAGTAGCGTACCGCAGGGCTGTACATACCTGCGGTAAGACTCGGAAACGTATTAGAGGATTGCCAAGTCGTGCCATCAATAGAATACTCCAGGCTACCTCGGTTACTATCTCCGAATGCTATGATCTCGATAGCTCCATCTGCATTTCCACAATCGCTAGGCGTAGTAGTGATGATGTTTTCTAATAAAGGTGGTTCGGGTTCTGTAATTACTATGATTTCGCTATTTGCGTTGCAACTTAAAATCTGTGCATTTCGGACTTGCGGAAGGAAAGAGCCTGCCTTTAAACCCGCGAACGTGTTCGAGTTTTGCCAATTTTCTCCATTGATGCTATATTGTACGCCTTCGGTCTCGTTGGCGTATATTGTTATTGTTCCATTGTTGCTATTGCAAGTGGTAAGGTTGGTAGCATCTACTGCATTAATCGCTAAGCGGCAAGAAGCAACTGCATCCGATTCGCGGACGCAAATATTATCAATGTAGAGGTTGTTTCCCCACTGATAAACATCTGTATCATTTACATTTTCTGCAGCTACTTCAAAGAAAAGCGTAACGGCATTTTCGCCTTTATAGCCTGATAAATCAATGGTATCAGAAGCCCATTCATCACAACTTTCAGGAATCCAAATTTCACCACCTCGGTAGCCATCCTTCGAAGCTAAAGCAAAGCCTGATTTGTGATAGACTTCTTGGTAGGTTTCACCACAATCGCTAGACGCAAATAAGCGAAGTCCTGTATGTGAAGTAGAGTAGGATTGGCGATAGGAGCGATCAAATATCAGGATTGGGCTTTCATAAATATTTAAATCGAAAGTCGGCAACATGATTTGCCCTTTTAAATTTGTTCTTAAATTCTGCCCAAAAGAATTGACTCGTATCGCGTAGTTTCCATTTTCTTCGCACCCATTTACTTCTGCTATATCTATCGTTGTTTTCCGATTGGTAGGCTGATCGAGCGTGAAGGGACTGTCGCCTAATAACTGTATTTCCTCACAATGATCTACTTCACGAATAGGTGCTTGGTAGCTAAAAGGAAAATTGACTATGTTATTGCCTTCAAAAGCATCTCCAAAAATGTCATTTACTTTAGTGATTAAAATATTTAAATCATAAGTACCTGTTGCACCTAAACTAACTGCATTAAGAGCTATCTCTCGCGTTCCAGAAGGTCGTAGCAATCCTGTCCATTCGGTGATGGATGTAACTCCACCTACCTCTGTTTGTATTGTGAGACTATTAATATCTTCTGTGCCATCATTTCGTACTTGTATCACTGCATTCGCGGAAGTAGTACAGGTTAGAAACTCACTAGGGTATAGCAGGTCAATAATCCCTACTTCTCTTCCCGCTACTGGTACTAAACCAATAGAAATAGTGAGTTCTTTTCTGAAGTTTTCGAGGGCTAAACGCATTCTATTTTTTTGTCCTTGGGTGAAGGTATTCCAGCAATCTTGGATGCCATAGTCCATATAGTTTTCTGTAATATCATTTTGATCGCTATCAAAACCACTTCTAGCATCTGTATTGCAAGAGTTAGCTGTGTTGCCACAAGATACTGCATTGGTAGAATCATCTGGTGGCGTATCACACACTTTGTCTCCATCCTGCAAGCAATCATTATTTTGGCAGCCATCATTGAAGGTGTGGCGTAGATTCAAATAATGCCCCAACTCGTGTACCATGATTCCTGTATTTCCAGAACTATCACCGAAACGATACGCTTCTGCTACTACTCCATCATAAAATCGCCCGCTTGAATTCGCAAGATAAGCATAGCCACCTATGCTTCCGCAAATGCCTGTCTCTGAATCACATATTCTATCCAATAAATAAATATTAGCATATTTCTCTGTAGGAAAACCATTATTGTTCTGTTCAGCTATCCATCTTTTCATGGCAAAATCTTCGACATTACCATAGTTCAATCGTGTAAATTCATCACTTGCATAGCGAAAAACACCTGTTACAGGGCGTCCATGAATATCCTGTTTTGCTAATGTAAATTCTATATTAGTATCTACACTTTTTAGCTTGTTTCGTTCTGGATTATTTGGATCATTTGCAGCTACACCATTTCCTGCATATGGTCCAATATTTCGGAAGGCTTGATTAACAAAGACTAAGCCATCATTAATTTGATCGTCAGTAATATTCGTACCTTTTCCTATTTCTTCATCTGAAGCATGAATAATATGGAATACGATTGGGAGCGTGATAACATCTTCACTACTTTTATTATCGATATCTTGCTCCAAAGCTAAAGTAGCTTCATACATTCGTTTTTCCATTTGATCCGTTGCCTTCCGATAATCAGGATCTTGCTCCATAAGTTGGAAGTGCAAGGCATCGTGTCCACAAGAAAAAATAGTTGTATTAGTAGAAATAGTAGGATTTTGAGCAAAAAGGGAAACACTAAAAAGCAGCACAAGTAGTAAAGATGAACTTGTACGCATCTGAAGATAGTTGTAAATATTCATAGGAATAAATAATCTAGTTTTTAGACAAGACAATTGTACCAACAAAGATGCATTAGGCAGGATTGAAGAATAAATCTCAAAAGTCCTTTTACTTGAAATAAGCCAGTCTCCTTGAGGAAACGAATTACTTAGCCAAGTAACATCTTAGGCATCTAGTAAATTGCCTAATAGAAAAAATATCATGGAAGTCTGAAAAACATTCTCCCAAAGAAAATATTTAAATAAATAATTTTTTGCCTGAAAAATTCGTCCAAAAGTAATGAAAGCAACGTAAAGACAATGTCATTTATACAACAAAGCCTTCTTTTATATTACCATCAACATGGAATAAGCTACTAAAACTTTTTTTGATGGGCGCGACCCAATGGAGAGATGATTAGGGAAGTAAAGGTAATTTATGTTATCCACTATTCAAAGGAGCTTAGGAAAAAACGCTTGATGTTTTTTACAAAGAAAAGCCTTTGATTGTATAGACTGAAAATATAAG
>CALGLY010000017.1 GCA_937959095.1 uncultured Saprospiraceae bacterium | reverse complement strand
TCGGAATACTTTGCCAAGTTCCTTCTTTTCCATCCGTGATTAAGCGATATTCTTGCGCTTTTCTATTCCCCTCTTTGTCGGTAATGGTATTGATGGCGATGCTGTTGTTATCTTGTAAAACGGCAGTTGGGGTAGAATATTGACTACTATTTTCTAGTACTTTGGAAAAACTTCCCACATTGGTCGCGCCCCAAATAATCAGCAATATTCCCATAATCAGAAGAATCGGCGCAGTTCCTTTTTCAATCCATCGAATACTCTCCATGCCATTCCAAATAAAGTAGACATTGAGTAGCCAAAAGATAGCAAAGCCAAGGAATTTACCAGCAGTTAACGCACTATCGGGTTCTATTCCCATGAGCGTTGTTCCGATAGAATAAACCGCCAAGCCACCTATCCAACATTGTATCCCGAACCAACCACAAGCCACTAATCCCCGAAGCACACTGGGTATATGAATGCCTTTGATTCCAAAAGAAGACCGCCCAATGACAGGAAACGGAACACCATATTTGACTCCTGCATGCCCGTTTAGCACCATCGGTATAGTCACGATGATATTTCCTAAAGCAATAATGAAGATGGCTTCTTTCCACGAAAATCCGTCTTTTATCATATAAGAAGCCAGTAAGTAGGTAGGAATACATACTGCCATACCGACCCAAATCGCGGCTAAATCCCATACGCCCCAATGGCGTTCTTCCGTAGGTGTTGGGCGTAGTTCGTCGCTGTAGAGATAGGAGGATTTGGCTTTGTTAGAAAGACTCATGTGTTGTTCGTTTTGTTTTGTAAAAGTGTGTTTTGGGGGAATTGTAGAAAGGTGGTATGGCAAGTTAGGCAATTCTCCAGCCCCAAGGGGGCAAAATCATCAACGCAGGATAAACCTGCGTAAATGGAATATTACTATGTATAAGCCCTGAAGGGGCGAAATCCAGCATTGTATTAAAATTCCGCCCCTTCAGGGCTAAACTTGTTGTGAATCATAGGCAAAGGACGCTGTCCTTTGCTTATGATTTTGCCCCGTTGGGGCGTTGCGATTTTACATTATCATCCCTCATAATGCTTATCCGCGAGACTGATAGCTTGTGATAAAATTTCCATACCTTCTTCTACCTCTGCTTCCGTAATAGTTAGCGGTGGCGCAACAAAGATGTAATTCCACTTTACAAAAGTGAACATCCCTAATTCTGCGATTTTCTTTTTTACCTCTAGCATTGCCCCCATTTGGCTTGCTTTTGCATTCCAAGGAGCCATCGGTTCTTTTGTATCTCTGTTCTTTACGATTTCAATCGCGCCGAGCATCCCCGTATTTCTCCAATCTCCGATAGATGGATGTTTCGCTTTCAAATCTTCCATTCGCTTATCAATGTACGCGCCCATCGTTGCGGCTCGCTCATTCAGATTCTCTTTTTCGTAAATATCGAGTACTGCCAAAGCAGCTGCACAAGCCACCGTATGCGCGGAATAGGTCAAGCCAAGCGGTAAATATTGGTCGTCCATCGCTTGAGCAATTTCCTCTGAAACAATCATGCCGCCCATCGGAATATAGCCAGACGTTAAGCCTTTAGCAAAACACATAATGTCGGGTGTTACGCCATGCGTATCTACCCCAAACCAGTTTCCTGTTCTACAAAAGCCACTCATTACTTCATCCGAGATGGTCAAAATGTTGTATTTATCGGCAAGTGCTTTTATCTTTTTCCAGTATAAAGGCGGATATTTTATACAACCCGAAGTACCTGATTCGCCTTCCATTAGAATAGCCGCTATATTTTCAGGGCCTTCAAAACGGATGACATCTTCCATGTTTTTAGCTGCTCGTTCGCCACATTCTTCGGGAGAACTACTGTACCACGGGCAGCGGTAACTATATGGATTTTGAACATGGACAATATTAGGTGTTTGGTTTCTATCGACCATCAATTTTCGAGGATCGCCACCAGCAGAAATAGCCGCCATTGTCGCGCCATGATAGGAACGATATTGGGTGATTATTTTATCTTTTCCCGTATATAATCGGGCGAGTTTGATTGCATTTTCAATCGCCTCTGCACCGCCTAACGTAAAAAAGGTTTTGCTTAGATTGCCTGGTGTAATCTCGGCTAATTTTTCGCCTAATTGCCCCCGTACATCCGTAGCAAAACTTGGCGCAACAAAGCTAAATTTCTCCATCTGCTTCGTCACAGCTTCTGTCACTTCGAGTCTTCCGTGACCGATGTTTACATTCATCAGTTGGGAAGAGAAATCAATATATTTTTTGCCTGATTTGCTATGTAAATATACGCCTTTTGCCCGTTCGATAATCACCGGATTGACCTGCGACTGCACCGACCACGAAAAAAACGTATGGTCTTTATTTTGTTGTTTTATTTTTGCTATAGCCATTGTTGAAATTAATGCTGTAATGTGATAATGCTTTATAATGCTGCAATGCGATAATGATACAATGCGGTAATTTTTTCCTATTCTCACATTGTATCATTTCAGCATTGACGCATTATTAACTCATCCAGTCTACCTTATCTTCTGGATTCCATTTTGTTGTGGTTTTTTTCACTCTTGTCCAGAAGTTGATAGAGCTTTTTCCTGTAATATCCGTCACGCCAAATTTGGATTCATTCCAGCCGCCAAAGGCAAAAGGTTCTCTCGGCACAGGTACGCCGATATTTACGCCTGTCATGCCTGCGCTTACTCTGGAGGTGATATAATTCGCTGCTTTTCCGCTTTGCGTAAATACGGAAGCCGCATTTCCATAAGCAGAACTATTTTCAATTTTTATCGCTTCATCCACATCACTGACACGCATAATCGACATTACAGGCCCGAAGACTTCTTCTTTTGCAATTGCCATTTCAGGACGCACGTAATCAATCACGGTTGGCCCGACATAGTAGCCATTTTCTTTGCCTTTCACGGTAGTATTTCGTCCATCGACTAGCACTTTCGCGCCTGCTTTTTCGGCTGCAGTGATATAACCTTCGATGCGTTCTTTTGCCTCTTTAGAAATAACCGCGCCTAAGTTTTCACCTGGAACGATTTGCTTCGCATAGTGACAAAGTTGCTCTACAATATGATCCGATTTTCCGATCGCAATCATCGCAGATGCCGCCATACAACGTTGTCCAGCACAACCACTCATAGAAGCAGCAATATCCGAACCTGCCATTTGCGGATGTGCGTCGGGTAGTACAATGATGTGATTTTTAGCACCACCTAAAGCGATACATCTTTTTAGATTGCTGGTCGCTCTTTTGTAAACGACTTTTGCAATTTTAGTAGAACCCACAAAGGAAACCGCCTCAATATCAGGGTGGTCACACATTGCTTCTACGACTGCTTTGTCGCCATTTACGATATTCAATACGCCTTTAGGCAAGCCCGCTTCTTCCAATAATTCTGCAATGCGCATCGCACTTAGCGGCACTTTTTCAGAAGGCTTGAACACCATCGTATTTCCTAAAGCAAGTGCGTTTGGTATCGTCCATAACGGCACCATGTGTGGAAAATTGAAAGGCGCAATACATGCCACCACTCCTAAAGGCGCGTGCGAGGTTCTACAC
>CALGLY010000016.1 GCA_937959095.1 uncultured Saprospiraceae bacterium | reverse complement strand
CGGAAAATAGTCCTGTTTTAAATTAAGAATAAATGTGTCCGGGTACTTATACTTCAAAATGGATAATTTCTACCTGTTTGAAGTATGTTTTTTAGGAAAATAAAAACGCAGTGAAGGAGCATAAAATAGAAGCACTTGTATTAGAGAAGTTTGAGGAAGAAGGCTGGAAAGATTGCTTCATCGTAGAGATAAAACACGATAGTACCAACAAACTATCCGTATTTATAGATAGCGATTCGAGTATGTCTTTTGATAAGTGTCGAAAAGTAAGCCGACACATAGAAGCCGTATTAGATGAAGAACTTTGGATGGGTGAAAAGTATACCCTAGAGGTTTCTTCACCAGGAGTAGGAAGACCTTTGAAACTGCCAAGACAATACGTGAAAAACATCGGACGCAACTTAGCTATTCGACTAACGGATGATAAGAAAGACGAAGGCGAGTTAAAGTCGGTGGAAGAAAACGGTATCACGATAGAGAAGCAGGTAGTGATAAAAGAGGGAAAGAAGAAGCGGAAGGAAATGGTATCTGTAGCTATTGCTTTTGAAGAGATTGCCGAAGCAAAAGTAAAAATTAGCTTTAAGAAAAAATAGATTAAGTTGAATTTAGGGTTATTAAATAAGTGCAGCAATTGAGCAAACAACTTATCTAATAACCTCACATCTTCTACAATCAAACCGATAAAATGATAAATTTAGTAGAAACATTTTCGGAATTTAAAACGACTAAAAGTATTGATCGCCCAACGATGGTGCGCGTACTAGAAGATGTATTCCGAACACTCATTAAGAAAAAATATGGCTCGGATGAGAATTTCGATGTCATTGTAAATACCACGAAAGGAGATTTAGAATTGTGGCGCGTACGGGAGATTGTGCCAGATGGAGAGGTGACGGATGATCGCAGCCAAATCTCAATTTCGGAAGCCCTTTCTATTGATGAAGATTACGAAATAGGGGAGGAGTGCTATGAGCAACTTTCCTTAGCCGATTTCGGGCGACGCTCGATAATGGCAGCACGCCAGACCTTGATTTCAAGAATCATGGAACTCGAAAAAGACGAAATCTTTAAGAGTTATACAGCCCGTGTGGGTGACATCTTGACGGGTGAAGTACATCAGATATTGAAGCGTGAACTTTTCGTGCTAGATGATACGACAGGAAATGAAGTTGTCTTACCACGACAAGAAATGATTCGCGGCGATTATTTCCGAAAAGGAGATATTGTACGGGGTATCATCAAGCGAGTGGATATGCGAAACAACAACCCAATGGTGGTGATGTCTCGTACAGATAGCAGTTTCCTAGAGAAATTACTAGAGCAAGAAGTGCCAGAAATCGAAGATGGTTTGATAACGGTGCGTCGCATACAACGTCTACCAGGCGAACGAGCGAAAGTAGCCGTAGAATCTTACGATGATCGTATTGATCCTGTAGGGGCATGTGTAGGGATGAAAGGATCAAGAATTCATGGAATAGTACGGGAATTGAAAAATGAGAACATTGATATTGTGAACTTCACTAATAATGAAGCACTATTCATACAGCGTTCACTTACACCTGCTCGTGTAACGAGTATTGTATTAGCAGAGGATGAAAAACGCGCATCGGTCTATCTAGAACCTGACCAAGTATCGCTTGCAATTGGAAAAGGTGGTAGCAATATCAAATTGGCAAGTCGCTTGACAGGCTTTGAGATTGATGTCTTCCGAAATCAAGAAGAATACGAGATTGATGATGTAGAATTGGAAGAATTCTCGGATGAAATCGAAGACTGGATTATTGATGCACTGAAGTCTATCGGTTGCGATACGGCACGTAGCGTATTAGCATTGAATAAGAAAGAATTGCTTCGTAGAACAGATTTGGAGGAAGAAACTATAGAGGACATTTTGAATATTCTAGCATCGGAATTCGAGGAAAACAAGAAGGAAGAAGCAAAAGCAGCAGCAGCAGCAGCCGAAGCAGCCGCGACAGAAGAGTCTGTAGCAGAAGCAACTGAACCAGCCAAAGCCGAAGCAGCGGAGGAAACGGAAGCAGCCGTAACAGAAGAGCCTGTAGCAGAAGTTAAAGCTGAAGAAGTAGCAGAAGCAACCGAACCAGCCGAAGTCGAAGCAGCGGAGGAAACGGAAGCAGCTACAGATAATACAGAAACAGAAGAAGAGTAAAGTCCTTCTTTTCGAGATAAAAAATAAGAGCCGAGGACATGTATTTGTCTTCGGCTTTTGCATTTTTAATGCCCCGTCAAAGTTGTCGAAGACAATGGTCTATCTTCCATCAAGCGAAGCGACTGTCAAGGCTTGTCTGCCGACAGGCAGGCGAAGCCGCCCGTTTAGAGTATGTTTGGAATTTTACAAACACGCTCTTAATGATTAGCTTTGATGCGCGATAAGGTTTCTGGAGTCATGCGAAGATAGGAGGCAATATACTTGCTTGGTATTTCCTGAAAAAGATGCGGACTGCGCTTCAAAACTCGCTTATACCGCTCCAAGGGTGAAGCGGTGAGTAAATCAATTTCGCGTTCCAGTTGGTCGCAAAGCAAATGGTCTTTTAACGTATTCCAAAGTAGTAGGTTCGTATTATCACTTTCAATAAATTGAGTAAAGCGCGACTTTTGCATCACACTTATTTCACAGCCTTTTATGGCTTGTATATAAAAATCGGAAGGGGTTTCCTTAATGAAAGAATCTAATGCCACGATAATAGAATCCCTATAGCCGAACCGAATGGTGTGTTCTTCCCATTCATCTTCTATAAAAATGCGTAGGCTACCACTTTTGATATAGTAAATATTCGTATCCACACTGCCCCGAACTTTCAGAAATTCGTTGCGTTTCAGCCTAATATCCTTGTGCCAAAGTGGAGTAGGGTAGGCATCCATTTTTGCTTTCAGTGCTTGTATTGGATTCATGTAATACACTATTTTTGTTGTTGTTATTTGGTTCAGCAAGGTACGGTTTTGTATAAAAAATACTACTTTATTGGAATTATGATTTTATTTGATTTTTAGACGAGCGTATACTTTTTCTAGGAAAAAACTATATTTGAAGCTAAATGAAAACACATATGAAAATCACCTTTTACACGCTTATATGCTTTCTTAGTTTATCTTTTCTAGCATGTCAAAGCACCACTTCTCCAAAAACAGAATCAACTCCTTCCGAAATTTCAATCGAAAAAGTCATTTTAAACCCAAGTGATAAACCGCATGGCTATTACTTATCCATTCTGCCTACTAGTAAAACGATAAAAGGCGTGTTAGTGCTTTTACCAGGGTTTGGACAAAAATCAGAAGCTATTTTCACGGATAGTAAATTCCATGAATTTGCTTATTCCCATGACCTACTCACGATTGGATTCGCGGGTTATACGCGCATGACTGCAGATAGTTTGATACAAAATAGACTGAATGCGGTACTAGAGGATGTACTACAAAAGAACAATATTACGCCCGATAAATTCATACTCGGAGGCTTTTCCGCAGGTGGAACAATTGCCTTGCGCTATGCCGAATTATGCAAGCAATTTCCTGATGCCTTTCCTATTCAGCCGCGCGCTGTCTTCATGGCGGATTCGCCTGTCGATTTATTCTATTCTTGGAATTTACAGGCAGAAAATCTAAAAAATAAACATTCAGAAATTTCTACAAACGAAGCTACTTTTGTGCAACGGTTTTATCGGGAATATTATGGTGCTACACCAAGTGAAAATCCTGAACGCTTCATCACACTTAGTCCATTTTCGATAGATACTACCTATGGCAAACATGAAGTATTCTTGGAACAAGTAGCCGTGCGTGCCTACCATGATATAGATGTAGCTTGGCGATTGAAAAACAGAAATCAGACCGCGCGTTTCGATAATTATATTGCCACTTCGGAACTTATCAATCGCTTGATGCTATTGGGTAATGAAGAAGCGGAGTTTATGCAAACCTTTGGCACAGGTTATCGTAAAAATGGAGAACGGCATCCACATTCGTGGTCTATCATTGATGTAGAGGAATGTGGCGAATGGATGTTGCAACTATTGGATTTTTAGACATCAAAGAAGACATGAATAAATATAAAAGTTACGAAACAGAACGCCTCGTCTTGCGTCCAACGATGGAAGAAGATGCTGCCTTTGTATATGAACTAATCAATAGCCCAAAATGGATAAAATATATTGGCGATAGGAAGGTCTATTCGTTAGAAGCAGCCACGAAATATATAGAAGATCGGATGCTCCCACAATTAAAACGCTTGGGCTTCGGGAACTATACCGTGATTCGGAAAAGCGATGGTGCAAAAATGGGTTCTTGTGGCATCT
>CALGLY010000015.1 GCA_937959095.1 uncultured Saprospiraceae bacterium | reverse complement strand
CATACATATCGCCGAGGGTATTGATGAGGCCGCGCTCTATTGATTTACGCAATAAGAGCAATGTCCGCACATCGGCAGAAAGGTCGTGGTTTCGGAATGTTTGTGGAAGACTCTGAAACATGATTATTAATATTAGACCTGCTTGCAGCAGGCAAGAGTGAGATTTTTAGATTTGAGACGTGAGACTTTGCAAAGAAAGCTAAAAGCTAGCAGCCTTATCAATTTACACTATACTTTTTATATACTTCATCGATAGCCTCTGCTAAAGTTCTATCTTTTTCGGTTATGATATTTCCAGCATCATGCGTGGAAAGGGCTATGAATACATGATTATAGACATTGCTCCAGGCAGGATGATGCCCTTGTATTTCTGCATGAAAGGCCACTTCTGTCATGAAGGCAAATGCTTGCTTGAAATCGCTAAACTGAAAGTCTCGTTGGAATTTATCGTCTATTTCTTGCCACATAAATTGAAATTGAGTAGAACTTAGGAACTACTTCCTTTATAGGAGAACAGCTTCATGCAATTCTTGTTCGGATGTTTTTCCTTTGACAAAGATAATAGGCTTTTTTAACTAAATTAGTTGCTAAGTAATCGTGTCAAAAAGCGTAAGCTCGGCTAATTGGAGAAAGACAAAGTCGTTCCAGATAGTATTTTGGACGATACTCAAGTATTCGGTTTAAATTAGTTGGCAACTGAATATCAGTACAAAAAAAGAGTTAGTCTTTTTTAATGCTTCTCCAAGAGCATTAAAGTCAAAATAATCTGGTGAAATTGTCCAAAATGCTACACACCCTTTAAAGGATTTACACGTCATTAATAGTCTCTCTAATTCAAGCTTGATATTAGGGTTTCCTTGTCCTGGTATTAATTTTACTTCCATTGCATTATTATTTTAGGAGAGATGGAGTCATTAAAGTCATACACGGCTTTTAAAGTAATACGACAATGGATTGTCAAAGTTGCTTTTCCCCTACAAAAGCCCCTATCTTTGTAAAAAGCAAAACCCAAAGGAAATGGCTAGAAAAGATACGATTCATGAAGCGGTGAAAAACGCTTTGATAAATGATGGTTGGACAATTACTGCCGACCCGCTGATAATAGATATTGGAGACACAAAGGTTCAAGTGGACTTGGCTGCGGAAAAAGTCATCATAGCACAAAAGGATAAAATTGAAATTATTGTAGAGATAAAATCATTTCAACAACCTTCTGTCATTCATTCTTTTTATAGTGCATTTGGACAATACCTCGCGTATCGAGACGCACTAATAGAAGGCGAGATAGATAACAAAATTTACCTTGCTGTTTCCGAAGAAACTTATGAACGTTTTGATGAAGTAAAATTCATTAAGCGACGTTTTGCTCAATACCAAATCAAGCTAATTGTAGTAGATATAGAACAAGAAATGATTACAAAATGGATAGAATAAAGCAATATCAACAGATCATCCAAAACTACTTGGAGAAAGAAGCCAAACAAACGATCAATCCCAATTTTGCTGTACCTAGAATATTGATATTCGATAAATTAACAGACCGTTATATTTTACTTGCTAAAGGCTGGTTGAAGAAAAAATATGTTCATTATTTCATTTACCATGTCGAGATTATAGATGGCAAAGTATGGATACATGAAGATCGTACAGATACAGGCATTGCTTTGGAGTTAGTAGAATTAGGTATTCCTAAATCGGATATTGTATTGGGGTATTTCCCGAAATATGCACGAGAAATGTCGGATTTTGGAGTCGTTTAAAACCAAATAATCAAACCGCTTGCCCAATCCCTAAGACAAATAAAAAACCCTCTCAGGATGTGTTAATCCAAAGAGGGGAAATTCAATGTGCTACTCTGTTAAACAAGTAACGTTACTTTAATAAGAAGATATATACTTCGGATATGCTCCATCGTAGCACGTGATGCGATACCTACGAAGTATGAAATTCTTTAGGTTGATATGGGATGCTTATCACTACATCAATAGATGACGATAAAGCATTGAAGTGCTTGAATTTTGCCTAAATGTTAAATTACTGAATGTGGTTTTGTGTCTGGGGAATATCGATTACGCAGTGGAATGAAATAGAGAAGTCCAAGTTATGGAAATAGGACTTTGCGCATCGCTATAAAATAGGATCAATTGAGTATGAAGGTGATTCATAATGTGAGAATTTTGTACTTGAAAAAGATAATATTGGTAGAAAAAGCATTTAATATATCCTCTTGTGTCTTCTGCTTCTATAAAAAAGCCTAGACACAAGAGGAATATATTGGAGTAAGATATGATGGACATTAAAAATAATGCCTCACCATATCTATACTCTTATTTTGTTTATTCGATAATTACCATCTTACGAGTGGCTTTGAAATCGCCTGCTTCTAGCGTATAGTAAAGTACGCCTGCTTGTGGCAAGTCTTTACTTTCTATTGCTATCTCGTTGTATCCTGCGCTAAAGCTGCGCTTGATGATTTGCAGTGTTTTACCTGCTACATCATAGATGCGTAATTGAACATTTTCATCATTTGCTAAGTTGAAACCAATCATCGTAATATCCTTGAATGGATTCGGTACGTTTTGGTACAACTCATAAGCTGTTGCGGCATCGTCAAATTCAAGTGCTACATTTAACAACTCGCCTGATGTAGCGTATGCTTCAGAAGCAGTATAGTTTGATGTAAGTTCTAAGGCATCGCTTAGGTTCACATCTTCTAATACATTGAATGTAAGACTGAATAAATCTGATGCTGTAGCATCTACACTAGTATTATTCCAACTTGCCGTCAAGATACCATCCGCAGCATGCTTCAAGCCGAAGTGTTCGCCTTTAGCAATCCCTTCTTCTACATCTACTAGGTCTAGTTTCGTATTATCAAATTCTAGAGTAAACTGATAACCTTCCACTGCTGTAGTCGTATTGAATGCAATTGTGTATGTCTCTCCTGCTTCCAATACTTGATTGCGAACTTGAAGATTCATATCATTTGCTGCATTACGACCTTGTATTGAGTTTGCCGCAGAGCCATTCACATCACCGACCTTGATTCCTACGAAATCAGTATCAATATGCTGTCCTTCTAAGTTATTTACACTCATCACCTCTGGGAATGTTCCTTCCCAAGGGTTAGCAGGATTCGGGAAGCTATAGTTGCTATCCACAAATCTCCATGAAGTGTTATTAGTAAACTCTGTTTCAATGTTCAAAATCAGTTTACGTAGTATCACTAAGTCAAAAGTGGTAATCGTAGCTGAATTGTTCACATCTGCTGCAATCAATTTGTAAGGAGAATCTAACAACTCTATTCCTAAGATGTGCTTACTCATCAACACAAGGTCGAAGGTAGAAACACCGTTTAGAGGACCAGCATTACTTTGTGGTGTAATGGTATAATCATAACCTTGCTCTAAAGAAGCGAAGGTATAATTTCCACTTACACTTGTCATAGCAGTACTTGACATATTACCAGAGAGTGCCACTTCTACTTGCTCAATTGCTGCACCAGATTCCGTACTAACTTGACCTACAATAGCTGCTGCACCATCTGCATTATCAGATGGACAACCATTGTTGCTTTGATTTTCTTGAATATTGATGAACGTTTCGCAACGACTCACATTACCTGCTAAATCTTGTACCCATATCTCTACTTCTACTACGCCCACTTCACCATTGAAGCAAGAGAAAGTACGGAAAGTAGAATCAGGATAAAGTGCTGGATCAGCAAAGCTCAAAATCAATTGATCTTGTGGCGTACACTCATCGTAGCTACCTGCATCGAAGTCCGAAGCCCAAAGGAGTACTTTTCCTTCGGTGTCTAAATCCGTGCTGATACCAAAGATACAGTATGCTACAGGTGCTGTACAGTCTTTCACTTCTACAGTAGTAGACTCTTGTACTGAGTTTCCACAACCATCTGTTGCTACAATATCAAAGTGGTGATTTGCTGGCATACCATTATCTGCTAATGGATATACCCCTGAAATCGTATAAGAACCGTCGCCATTATTTGTCAATGAACCTCCTAGTGGGCTACCACTCGGGAAGAAGTCTGCATCGCTTTGTGAGTAGTCACCTAATGTTGCACCACCATAAGGACGCAAACGGTAGGCTACATCTATATTGCTTGAGCAAGCATCGCTTACCGTAAAGGTAATGCTTACATTCGCTCTACAAGCTACGCCATTGCCACCTGCTGTACTACAGAATGGTCCATCTTGATTGATTACAATCTCTGGTGATGTTGCATCACTGATCTTGATAATCTGACGGTACTGCATGCTTCCATAGTGCTGTGCACTTACGTACGTTTCTTCTACTCCTGAGAAGGAAGAAACTGCATTGTAATAAGAGATATTTTGATAAGGCGTATCGTTATAATCAATGACTACAAAGTCACCATCATTATCAAGTGTTGTTACGTCATATTCATCATAAATTCTTGCCTCGTTCGCATCTCTGATATCCCCCGTAGCAGGATTGAATAATGTTCTATTATCATTATCTTCATTACCATCATCAATGTCATTCACATTATCTTCATCTTCATCTAAGTAGCGTAATGCTACTGTTCCAGCAGCATCTAGTATTAAACCACTTGGACGTTCTACCACTGCTGTTTCTGTGTTGGAAGGATTCCAAGTACACCAGTTTAAGAATTTATAGGTACGAATCACTTTCGCGCAATTACCATCTGCTCCAGAGAATTCTTCTTCTACTACTTCCATTGCCCAGAAGTCACAACCTTTGTTGTCTAAGATCTCTGTGATAGTTGCTGCTGCTGGTACACTACCACCATCTGCTGCACAGAATACTTGATAATCAACAGGGAAGTGCATTTCCCATGTACTTTCTCCTACTACATTTACAGTAGCAGTTCCGACGTTTGAAGTATTGCCACAAGCATCACTAGCACGGTAAGTGTAAGTCAATACACCGTCTTTGCAAGTTGATGTTTCCCCTATGAAGTCCATTGTCAATACAATAAGATTAGTTTCTCCTTGACAATTTCCTAAGGATACGTCTGTAGGCGCAAATTCAGGATAATTAGCTAATACTTCTTGTAATGCTGTTGCTTGATTTGCTGCATTTCTGATACTTCCTAAAGCCGTCAAGAATGGAGAACCACAAGCCACTTCCGTTTTGAAAGCTGGTGCTACTACTGGAGCAATTCTATCTTGAATTTTTGCTGTTACGGTACAGTAGTTCACATTTGGTCCATGATCGATTACACCATCATAATCCAAATCGTAGAACGACTCATCGCTCACACGCAATACGACACTTACAGTACCTTCACAACCGCTAGCAAGATCATCTTGACTGAACCAAATTCTATCCGAGAAATCTTCTAATTCAGGAAGACCATCGCCATCACTATCCGAATCTAAACGTGCTACTAAGAATTTCGTAATACCACAGTTATCGTAACTACCATCATCGAATACAATTGCAGGTACTTCTACCTCACAGTTTGCACCTAATGATACGGTGTGTAAATCTTCGCAAATAGCTACTGGTGGAATAACATCATATACATCATACTCATATGATCTAGAACCTGAATTTCCACAAACATCCGTTGCAAATAAATCAATACTTACTGTACCGATTGGAAGATTTGGAATACGTGCAATACCATTTGTCTCAAAAGAGTATGATAAAGACTGCTGTCCATTCGCATAAGTAGCTACTACATAAGCATTAGCCATTGTATTGGAACAATTGTCGCTGATTGTTGGAATTTGTACCAATAAATCAACAGAACAATCGTAATAAGCATTTCCTGTTACAGAGAAGTGGATATCTGCTCCAATCTCTGGCGGTGTCAAATCACCTACTTTGATTACTTGTGGAATAACATCTATATATTCCAAGTGACCATCACACCAGTTATAAATCGTCCAATCTCTAAATATCTTATAGGTACCTCCTGTTGGATTGCCTGGTTCATGACATACTGGAATCGGATTACCATAAATCCAATCGATTGCATAGCCACAACTTGCGTGCTCTAGTTGAGCAGGCACTTCGTCGCCACTTGCATTGGTGAAGGTCATATCCTCCAAACTACCTAAGTCTATATCACCAAGATTTACAATCAGTGGTGTTTTATCATAACTTGGTAGATAATAAGCAAATTCAGGGTGCGTTCCATTAGCCCATTCTTCATACATTGCTAATGGATCTATATCTGTACCACATGGCAATTCTACATCTAATACTGGTGCTACGATATCTGGTTGTATCACATTGATACATTGTACCACCAAACCAGATGTATTACCACAACGGTCTACTACTTGTATTCTACGGAAATATTTTCTGAATGTAGATGGATCACCAAACTCAATAGCCATGATGTCCCAAAGTACATCATCAGCAATACCATTTCCATCAGGATCCCAACCTTCAAAACGATTTGCTGTACAATCTACATTTACTACCATCCAGTCACTAACTACATAGTCATATCCACAGTTATCCAATACTGTGAACGCAGATGATAATGCTTGAATATCAAATTCTACATCTCCTGGTCCTTCTATTGTAACGGCTCCTTCTCCTGAAGCATTTTCATTCAAAGTTGTCAAAAGACTACCATCATCTTGATAGCAGTAGATTTCGTATTCGTCTAAGTCATTATCATAAATATAAGGAGCTATTGGATCTTGAAGTGTTACCCAACCTGTACATTGGTCTACTACTGGATCATCATCATCATCAATATCGCCATCGCAGTCCGAATCTTGTTCATATGTTCTGCTGATGTGGAATGTATAAGTTGCTCCACAAGATACTTGGCTGAAATCAATAATAGGATATCCATCTTCTGTGTAATCTAATACACTAATATTGCCTGGTAAATTTGGTAATGAGATATGATATGTAAATGCACCTTCATGATGAGCGTCACCATCGTGGTCGCCATATCCATAACCATATTCATGGCATCTATTTTCTAATAGCAGGTCAGGTGTAAGTATTACAGAACACTGATCGTCAAGTGATACATTCAAATCATTGTTGCAAGCCAATGGTGGCGCAACTACCCGAACAATCACTTTACAAATCAGGTTATCGTATATCTGACTCTGGTAAGTAATTTCATAAATTCCAATAGGAAGATCTAGCACAATAGGATCACCATTACCCATCACTTCTGTTGGCAAATCTGCGATTGCACAATCTGAAGTAACATCTAATGGAAAGTCTTCTGTACCAGTACCATAAGTAGGAACGGGAATCTCTACGTGTGCAAGGCCATTAAAGCAATGCGCCACTTCTACTATGCCAGATGATGGGCAATCCAATTCAGGATTATCTTCTGGGTCGCGCTCTTCGCAGGTCACCCATATTTCCCAACCAGCTCCTTTCGTTCCATCTCCATTACTAAGAAACTCTAAGGTTATACAACCAGTAGTATGGTCACTTATCACCCATCCACCACCTGGCGAATCTGCGATAGAAGGCCCGCTACCAGTCCCTGTACCCATTGCTGAATTGATTAATCCACTACTCGTGGATCCGCCATTATAGGCATTTAGTACATCTCCTGGGGCTACGTCAAACGACTTCCAAATAAGCTTGATGACTTCTGAAGATGGATCAGTAGGACAAATTTTAGTAACCTCTTGTCCTGCGTTCCCATCTAAGTCTTCTGAGTACGGATAGAATTCTCCACCGTTGTCAAATATGACATCGTCGCATGTTGTTATGTTAGTCACGCTCTGTGCACTAAGCTTGGAAGCAAAAAGTGACAGCACGAACATCATAAACACACACTGGAGTAACACAACTTGTCTCATGGCACATTAAATTTTTGATAAATAATTTGTTACAGGAATACCCCATAGTGCCATCAGCAACTATGCCTTGGATACTCCAAACCGGTGCTATTGTCTATGCCAGTTAGCTAGTGTCTTATATTAGCATAATACCACAGACAAATTGGTCAAACAATCTAATTAGAAACCAATCAACAACGAACTGTTAATCAATCAATTACACTTGTTTTGACCGAAGCAAAATAGAGTTAAAAAAATGAAACAATATGTGTGAGAAGAGTATAAGTATTGCAAAATGTTAGGTCGTGTAAACACTATGTTGGTGTTTACACAATCAGGTACCTGTTTTATTGTAAACAATACAACAGATGGCCTGAAGTTTACTTGAATAACATCAGTATAGGACACAGGAATAAGTACTGCGCCCTCCAAAAAATAAAATTAATTTTTAAGTTTGGTAGACAGTATATATGTATAGAACAGTTTTAGTTGGAAAATTTCAGCTGGAAGACGAATAACTTACGAAGCTCATCGTGTCCAATAGCACAGCTTTACATTCACGAGTGTTTAAATACACTTATGAATAATGTATGTAATAAACTGCAAAATAGACTCGATTATGAGTGAGTGAGGAGATAGTAATGTATGATATTTATTGTGTAGTACGATACAAAAGTAAGTTTTTTTTTCATATTAAAAAATTTCTTTTAGAAAAAAAAAATATTTTTATCGCCTTATACATTTATTTCATTTTAAAACAATCCAGCAAAACGTTTTTACAAAGATCTGATATTCAGACAGATATAAAATATTCAAAAAAAAATTACTTGTTTTAGCATTAGCCTATTTCAAGGAAAAAATCAGCTTTTTCATTTGATTTTTTCTTGAGTAAGATTCCTTCTTATTAAGAAATATTCCTATTTATATAGTCACTTGTTCGGTTTGGCTGAATCATCTATATTTGTGCCGCATTTATGAAACTAAGTCAATAATATAACTTGATGGAAGAATGGAATTTGGATTTCGAGTGGTTACGCGTTCGGCACGCAGTAAAGGATTCGCTTAGGCGAGATAAGCTGCCTGATATGAATGCGATCCTTTTTATGATTGGTATGCAAGAACTAGGCTATCTAAAACCGAACTATACCAAAGAAGAGAAACAGGATTTGATGCACATTGCAATTTGCCATTTATTGAGTTATGATGGCTACTATGAATTTGAGGGACGTGATGCAGATGGCTGGCCACACTACAAAACATTGAAACCCGTAGTCCTTGAAGGATTAAAAGCGCAAAGTACTCTATTACAAGAAAAAATAATACAATATTTTAAGGATAATGTCTACTGATACAGTAGGCTTCAATTAAGTAGTTAGACAAAACTAAGATAATAACTGATTGGATTTTATTTTTTCTGACTACTTATACTATTGTTTTCATTTGAACTTTAAGATTAAATAAAATACACATCCAATGATACGTTTGCTTTCTGCATTAGCTTTTATAGTATTACTGACAGCCTGTGGCGATTCTGGTGAAAAATTTACCTATGGTGAAATAGAAACTGAATTTGGTGTAATGAAGATTAAACTCTATAACAGTACGCCTAAGCACCGCGACAATTTCATAAAACTCGCTAAAGAGGGTTATTATGATGGATTACTATTTCATAGAATAATCAAGGGATTTATGGCTCAAGGTGGCGACCCCAACTCAAAAGGAGCTGCACCAGGCACCCCACTAGGTGCAGGTGGGCCAGGCTACTTAGTAGATGCAGAAATAGCACGCCCACACATAAAAGGGGCATTGGCAGCAGCTCGCACAGGTGGCCCAAGTAATCCAGAGAAAAAATCGTCTGGTTCACAATTTTATGTCGTACAAGGCGGACCACAATCAGATGCAACGCTCGATCAAACTCAACAACAGAAGGGTATCCAATACAATGAAGAACAACGTCGTTTATACAAGGAGATAGGCGGCGCACCCTTCCTTGATATGGATTACTCTGTATTTGGGGAAGTAGTGGAAGGTCTAGAGATTATTGATAAGATGTGCGACGTAGCCACGGATAGAGGTAATCGACCTGTAGAGGATATGACAATGAAAGTACGAATTTTGGAATAATTGGAATTAGATTTGAGAAATGGAACTTATACTATTACTTTGTAAAGTCTCCCTTCTCAAATCTAAGAGCATGTTTGAATTTAAGTATTTATGTTAAAAACAAGTTATGAGAATTGACAGATGGCTCGTAGTAATAGTAGTAGCATATTGTATGGCAAGTTGTGCTAGCCCAATTGCTAAATTTACATACGAAGCTCCTAAAAAGATTGCGCCTAGCGCAGTAAATTTTGAGAATCAGTCACAAAAAGCAGATACCTACTTCTGGGATTTTGGAGATGGTAACACCTCTTCGGAAGCTATGCCCAATTATCGCTATTTAGTATCGGGTAACTATGAAGTAACGCTAAAAGCAACGAAAGGAAAAAAAACAGCAACTACAAAACGTAATATTGTGATTAAAGCACCAGAAAAATGCCTTGTCGAAATACAAACCGAATTCGGCAACATGCTCGTAGAATTATACGAAGCAACGCCTAAGCACAGAGACAACTTTGTGAAATTGGCAGAAAATGGTTTTTATAATGATCTCCTATTTCATAGAGTTATTGATGGCTTTATGGTACAAGGCGGCGATCCTGAATCGAAGGATGCCAGCCCTAATAAATCATTGGGATCAGGTGGACCTGGCTATAAGGTGGATGCCGAATTTTCAGGTGACTTAGTGCATGTAAAGGGCGCACTAGCAGCAGCTCGCACTCCCGATGCGATGAATCCAGAACGTCAATCTTCAGGCTCGCAGTTTTATATCGTACAAGGGCGTGCAGTAGATGCAAGCATGCTAGATGTGATGGAGCGTCGCTTAGGTACTCGCTACACCGAAGAACAACGCGCAGCCTATTTGGAGCATGGAGGCACACCACATCTTGATGGTGGCTACACAATCTTCGGGCAAGTGATAGAAGGTTTGGATATTATTGATAAAATTTCTGCTGCAGAAACCACTAACCGAGATCGCCCAACTACAGATATCAAAATGACCGTGCAGGTGATTAAGTAAAGACAATGTAGCAATGTGATAATTGGAAAACATTTTTCACATTGCAGCATTACAGTATTGTAGCAATATCGTATTAATAACATTAGAATGGATACAAGAAAAGTACTAGGAGTAGATGTAGGTGGCTCTGGCATAAAGGCTGCAATTATTGATACAAAAACGGGCGAATTACTCTCGGAACGCTTCCGCGTGGATACTCCAAAACCCGCTGAGCCTAAAGGAATGACCAAAGCCTTCAAGGAACTAGTGGATATGCACAACTGGAAAGAAGGTTTGGTAGGTGTTGGTTTTCCTACTATCGTGAGTAATGGCGTGGCACATACCGCTGCTAATATTGATGATGCTTGGATTGGGACAAATATAGAAAAGACCTTTCAAGCAGCTATCAATTGTCCTATAGTTGCACTAAATGATGCCGATGCTGCGGGCATAGCAGAAATGTATTTTGGAGAA
>CALGLY010000014.1 GCA_937959095.1 uncultured Saprospiraceae bacterium | reverse complement strand
GAATATCATATAGGCGTGATTTGCTTTGCAAGTTTGTAATTGGGATAAGCTTATCGGAACAGAAGAAAGAAAAAATACTAATACCAAAGGCTACTACAATTAAAGGAAGCATAACCCGCCAAAGTGCTACTCCTGCGGACTTTAGACTGGATAACTCATAGCGTTCTGCGAAATTTCCTAAGACCATTACCGATGAAAGTAAGACGGCAATAGGAAGTGCCATTGGCAGCAAAGAAACGGACATATATCCAAGCATTTCTGTAAGTAAGAAAATACTCGCCCCCTTACCCGCCATATCTTCCAAATAGACCCAAACCTGTTGCATTACCAATACAAAAATAGCAATGAACAAGGTCACTACAAAAGGAGGGAAGAACGACTTGATGAGTAATTTATCTATTATTTTCATGTATCCGCTTGCTGTATCAATTGCTTTGGAACAAAGCTAAATAAGTATAACGAAAAATGATGGCTATTTTTATAAATGTAGGTACTAATTTCCCTTATTTTCTTGAAAAAAGAAAATACGATTACTTTGTACTATTTGATTTCAAATAAGTAATCGTAGTAGAGGACAACATCATAAAAAAGCAAAGTAGCCAAAAATTAAGCTATAATAAGGAATATCTTTAGTCTTCATTTTTTTAGATATACTAGCAAGTGTCGACTTACCATTCCAAATAATTAAATCGACCGCTTTGCTGTGGAATAAAAAAGAGAATCAAGGCAATGAGCGATAAATACCAAATGACCATTAGCACATTTGCTATCTTAACACCTAATCGCGCTATCAAAAAATCATACATCGCACTTATCTTTTACTAGTTTAAGAAAAACAACACTTTTAAAATTTCAAGAGAAGCACTTAAGTCTTTTTCGCTTACTAGTATAAAACTAAGGATCACGAAATTTAATGTAATAAAGATACCTAAGCACTGTTTTACTATGGGATATGTACTCATTTTTTTGCTCAAAGAAGAGCTTTCATAGCGATGCCAAACAGTAATTGCTAAAGCATGAATAGCTGCCCAAAGTAAATAGCGCACAGAAATTTCATGCCAAGCACCCAATACAAACATCGACATCAGGATGCTCACCCAAGCTTTTCTACTGATGCTCAAAAATGGATAAAATACATAATCTCTGCACCACTCGGAAAGGGAGATATGCCAGCGCGTCCAGAAATCAGCTATATTCTTAGCGAGAAAAGGGTAGTTGAAATTTTCAGTGACTTTAAAGCCAAATAGGAGCGAAAGTCCTATGGCAACATCCGAATAACCCGAAAATTGAACATAGGCATTCGCGGCATATTTAACTACTTGAATATAAGTAGCTAACCAAACAGATTCATCGAGTAGACTAAGGGCAAAAGCATTTACTTTTTGGCTAAAGAGATAGTTCCCTAAGATGACTATTTTGGCTAAGCCATATAGGATACGTTCTAGCCCCTGCGAGAATAAAGTACTATCCCATCGCCGTCTTCTGTAATCTTTCAAGAACGGCTGGAAACGATTTATCGGGCCAATCAATATCGTCGGTAAGAAAAAGAGATAATTCAGATAATCCATTAAGGTATGTTGGGGGAGCTGTTTTTTGTAAGCTTCTATAGCGTAATGAATTTGGCGAAACGAATAATAAGAAAGCCCTAGCGGGAGCAGGCGACCATCTAGTAAATTGAAGTATAACCCATATTCTAATTTGAAAAAAATAAATATCGTACTTCCTTGAAGTACAATGATTAACATGGCTGTAGTAAGCCTATCCGAGTATTTTAATATCGCATAGCTGGAAAGCGTTGTAAATAAAAGAATGACGAATGAAATGGGAGAAACGACGGCTAAAAAACAAGCCGTAACTAGAACTACAGGTAATAGCTGCCACTTTTCGGGTAGCACCCAAGCCAACACTACTAGTGGAATACAGCTTATCAATATGGTAAATAATAAGCCCATTTTAATTTTTAATTTTTTGTTCGATTTTTTTTAATAGCCATTTGGTATAAGGTATCCTACCGCTTTTATGCAGGTGTCTAGCATCTATAAAGTCACGAAAATGGAGTGCCTGTCCTGTATATACCCAATGTTCCATACCCAATTCTTGTTCATACGTATGAAGTAACGGCGCATAGGCAGTTTCTAGTTTTTTTTGAGCAGTACTTTCTTGTACTTGCTGCGGATTTGGCATATCTACGAGTGTCAGTTCTATACCCGCTGCTTGAAGTTGCCCCAAGCCTTGAAAGACGACCTCTAATTCCTCTCTTTTCAGAATAGATTTTCTTCTAGGGATAAAATTCAGCGTATCTAATCGCTTTCTCTCATCTATTCCTCTAGGGTAGCAGCCCTCTTTTTGAAAGTTCGTTTGCTTCATCTGGAAGGCTATTCGCCGAGAGATTAGTCTATTCGTAGCGGCTAGGTTTTTTATCCATTCTACGGTAGGATGTGCAAGTGGTATTTCTTTTTTATCATAATAAACGGTCAGCACGGCAGCAGCCGTTTGAATGCAAACTAAATCGGGTTTCAGTTCTAAGAGTAGCTCAATTAAATTCCTCTGTTCGATTAAGTCTTGCAATGGATTGCCAAAATTCCAAATCTTGTGCAGTTGAATGTTTTTATCAGGAAAGAGTGCTTGTATCTCCGTAGGGCAAGCGACTCCATGAGCCACAAAAGAAGAGCCAATAATGACTACCTTGAAAGCGGATTCATTTTGTTCAAAAGCCCCCCGAATCTGCTCTATTTGATCGTCAAAAGGATTCTCTACTAGATAGGGTTCATGCTTTTGCATATTCGTAAAAAGCAAATAGACAATCCCTTGAATAGCTAAAAAAATACAAGCTACCCAAATCCAAACTTTCAAGGGAGGTGTGTGTGTCGCCATCTTCTATTCTTGCTTTTTGATCTTTTAATCTTGTCAAAGAATGCTCTTTTTTTGCTTGATAATTCGTTCAGCAGTAGCTAGACTGCTCATACTTATCATTTCAGGCGTAGAAAATTCAATATTAAATTGCTTTTCTAAGTGTGTGATAAAGACTAAATGTGCCATCGAATCCCAGCCCTCTAGCGTACGTGCGGTATCACTCATTTTTATATCTGCTGTTGCCAGCTTAAAAGCAATAGCCGCCGCTTCTATTATACTTATTTGATAATCCAGTTGCTCTTTCGGATTAACTACATTTTCTTTCGTGGCAATCGCTTCTTTGATGCGTTCGAGTTGGAATTTGCCTGAGGCTCCTTTGGGGAGTTCTTCCAAAAAATAAAAACTTTGAGGAATCTGATTTTGCTTTAACGAAGACCGTAAAAAATTAACTAACTCCAATTCATTAATTACCTCGGTTGATTTACTAGAATAAGCACAGACCAATTTTTCGCCAAATACATCGTCGGGTATGCCTACACAAACCGATTCCAATACATCCGAATGAGTATTCACCATTTCGGAAATTTGTTCAGGATAAATATTAATTCCACCCGAAATAATAACATTCTTTTTTCTGCCTACAATTGTAAAGAAGCCTTCTTCGTCCTTCATCGCTATGTCACCTGTGTTGAACCAACCCTCTTGCAAAACAGCCTCTGTAGCCTCAAGATTATTAAAATAACCTTTGAAGATATGTGCCCCTTTCAAATGCAAATTCCCTGCTTCTCCTGCTGCTGCAAGCGTGCCGTCTTCTCGCTTTATAGCTGCTTCGCAATCTATCGGTACTCCTACTGTAC
>CALGLY010000013.1 GCA_937959095.1 uncultured Saprospiraceae bacterium | reverse complement strand
TTCTAAAAAATCGAAAAAATAAGTCCGTAGCGAAGGCTATGCACTGATTTTTTCAATTCTTTAGAGAGAAAAAATAACTGCGCCATAATGGGTAGCTTAGTTCTTGCCTGCTCCCTTATTACATTTAATTTATTGAATGCCTGTTTTAGGCATTATACCTGTAAAAATACGCCTTTCCCCCCAAAGTTGTTTGATGCGAATAGCTAAGATGCTGTTAAAATACCTTTTTTAGCACGAAAAAGACATCTTATAACCCCTTGAAATTAAATAACAAAGTCCGAAATAGGCTAGAAAAGTTGTCTTATTTCACGAAGTATAAATCTTGTTTATTTTACTTAGAAGGTGCTTATTACTTATATCAGATTTCACAGATGCTATCTGATACCAATCGTACCTTGTGAGCCTTATATCCGTTTTTCAAGAAACTTCAAAAATCATCTTTTTTCAAAGAAAGCCCTTTATTTTTAGGATAGAACGCCAGCATTGCAAAAAAATCTCATAAATTTGATTTCCTATTAATTAGAAGCAAGCGCAAGTGTGCTTAGAACTTTGAATTAAAAATAGTCATGCATAAAGATACAGTACTGTTTAATCTGATAGATAAGGAGTTAGAACGCCAACAACGCGGCGTTGAATTGATTGCATCTGAGAATTTCACTAGCATGGATGTAATGCGTGCAATGGGTTCTTGCCTTACCAATAAATATGCTGAAGGTTATCCACGCAAACGCTACTATGGTGGCTGCGAGGTAGTCGATCAAGTGGAGCAATTAGCGATTGATCGCTTAAAGGAGTTGTTCGGAGCGAGTTATGCCAATGTGCAGCCACACTCTGGCGCACAAGCGAATGCAGCTGTATTCTTAGCTGTACTAAAGCCTGGCGATAAAACACTAGGTTTCGATTTGGCACATGGTGGTCATCTATCACATGGCTCTCCTGCCAATTATTCAGGAAAAGTATATGATGCACATTTCTATGGCGTGGAAGAGGAGACAGGGCTGATTGATATGGATAAGGTAGAAGCAAAAGCATTAGAAGTGAAGCCGAAGCTTATTATTTGTGGCGCATCTGCCTATGCTCGCGATTGGGATTATGCACGCTTTCGGGCTATTGCGGATAAAGTAGGCGCGCTTTTGCTTGCAGATATTGCTCACCCTGCTGGCTTGGTTGCTACAGGTTTGCTACGTAGTCCAATGGAGCATTGTCACATCATTACTTCTACTACACACAAGACCCTACGCGGCCCGCGTGGAGGGATCATAATGCTAGGCAAAAACTTTGAGAATCCGTGGGGCATGACATTCAAAAGTGGCAAGATAAAGAAGATGTCTACTATCCTGAATAGCGCCGTTTTCCCTGGTATGCAAGGTGGCCCGCTGGAACACGTGATAGCAGCGAAAGCAGTAGCATTTGGAGAAGCCTTAGCACCCGAATTTAAGACCTATGGGGAGCAAGTTATCAAAAATGCTCAAGCAATGGCAACTGCTTTTGTACAGAAAGGCTATAAAGTCATTTCAGGTGGTACAGATAATCACTTGATGCTGATAGACCTTTCTCCAAAGGATGTTACGGGCAAGCAAGCCGAAGAAATCCTCGGACATGCGGACATCACAGTAAATAAAAACATGGTACCTTTCGATAAGCAATCGCCTTTAGTTACTTCGGGCATGCGTATCGGCACAGCGGCTATTACTACACGCGGCTTCAAGGAAGCAGATTGCTTACAAGTAGTAGACTGGATAGATGCCATTGTAGGAGATATTGAAAATGAAGAATTGCTAAGTCACACGCGCAAAGAGGTGAATGCTTTTATGGAAGCATTTCCTTTATATAATGTAGTGACCTAATTAATGAAGTATTTAGAGGTTTATATTTTGGATATTTAGTTGCTAAATATCCAAAATATAAATCTCTAAACAACCAGAAAAGAAGCACAACTCGATGATATTTATTTTAAATAAACAACCCTCTATAGCTAATCAATTTATTGCTGAATTGCGTGATGTAAAAGTTCAACGTGACCGCATGCGCTTTCGTACCAACTTGGAACGAATAGGACAACTACTCGGCTATGAATTGAGTAAAAACCTAGAATATAAACGCATCGAAGTAGAAACGCCACTTGGGGTAGCTCCTATAGATGTACCAGCACATACCGCAGTATTAGCTACCATTCTACGTGCAGGATTGCCTCTACACAATGGCTTATTGCAATACTTTGATGGTGCGGATAATGGTTTCATTTCTGCATATAGGCGGCATCGGAAAAGCGGCAAGTTTGATATCGAAATAGGATATACTTCTTGTCCAAGTATAGAAGATAAAGTCTTGATTTTATCCGATCCTATGCTTGCCTCGGGTTCTTCGATGGTCTTGGCAGCGCAAGCCCTAATGGAATATGGGACACCATCCCAACTCCATATTGTAACCGCTATAGCTGCGGAAGAAGGCGTAGAAAATGTTCGCAGAAATTTCCCCAATGCAGATATCTGGATAGGCGCGATGGATGCAGAACTTACTGCAAAATCCTACATTGTACCAGGCTTGGGCGATGCTGGAGATTTAGCTTTTGGTACGAAATTGCAACAATAAGAGGCTGCATAGTGTATTCTTGTATTACATTTTTTGTGAGCAAATACATTTTATATGACAACTACAGCCACTTCTCCTATCATATCGGCACAAGGCGTATCGGTATCTTATGACCAAAAGCGAGTGCTAGCTAATATTTATCTCGACATTGAGCCAGGTAATATCTATGGCGTAGTTGGTCCGAATGGCGCGGGTAAATCTACGCTATTCAAAGCCCTCTTAGGCTTAATAGAGACAGATAGTGGAACCGTATTGGTGAAAGGAAAAGACATTGCCGAGTCGCGGAAAACGGTTGTATATGTTCCTCAAAAAAACGATGTTGATTGGTCATTCCCTGCCACGGTTTTTGATGTGGTTCTTATGGGGCGTTATCCACACAAGCGTCTATTGCAGCGCATCAATGCGACCGATAAGCAAAAAACGATAGAAGCCCTTCAAGAAGTGGGTATCGAACATCTACGCGATCGACAAATTGGAGAACTTTCTGGCGGACAGCAGCAGCGCGTATTCCTAGCGCGTGCTTTGTGCCAAGAAGCAGATGTTTTCTTCTTAGATGAACCTTTCGTAGGTGTAGATATGACTACCGAAGAAAAGATTATCCAAATCCTAAAACGCCTCGCTACTGAAGGCAAAACCCTACTCGTTGTCCATCACGACTTATCTACCGTAACAGAGTATTTCGATAAAGTTATTCTACTCAATCAGCGTTTGATTGCCTATGGCGATGTGGAAACGACCTTTACAGATGAAAATATTACGAAAGCCTATCGAGGACAATTACCGATTTTGCATAAGACAGGAATGGTGCATTGATAGGAAAGGAGTGGTATATGGTTTTATAAGTTCAAACGCAAGTTCAAAATTGAACTTGCGTTTGAACTTGTATCTATACTTCAGTAACAGAAACGATTTCTATAGTTTCTGTATTCAGTCGGCTAAGTGGAATAATGATGCGGTTATTGCTATTGGCTGGCACTACAGTCATCGTAGTACTATCCATTGATGTGACTACTCCTTCCTTATTATCAATGCGAATGGTATCGCCAATACTTACCTTATTTCTATTATAAAAATAAGCAATATAGCTCGACATTAGCGACTTGGAGGCAAAGCCATACCCTATCGCAAAAGCGAATACAACACCACCCAAAATGATAGATAAATTAGCAGTGATAAAGTCGGTATTAATCTTTGCTTGTTCTAGTGCAATCATCAAAATGCTAAGCATAATGAAATAGAAAATAAAGCTAGATAGAAACTTTGCAGCAGGTACATTCAGTGATTGCATAGCTGCAGAGGTCACATCTCGCACAAAATCAGCAATCAGCAAGCCTACAATCAGCAAAGCGATAGCGGTGATTAGATTCGGTACATAATCTACGGCACCTTTCACTAAGTCCGATACCGCTTCCATCTGAAGGGCATCAGTAGCGGCTACTATACCCACTAGTAGCAGGGAGTAATAAACAATTTTCGAGACTAAAGTACTAGGGACAATCCGAACATTATTATCCTCTAGTACATCAATTTTATTGATGCTCTTATCCGCGAAATCATCTGCCCCCATTCTTTGGAGCATTCTTCGGAGGAAGCGCGATATAATACCAATAACGATTAAACTAACCAATAGAATAGCTAAGGCAGCTAAAATATTAGGTATAAAAATTATAATCTCGTTAAAGAGTGTTTTTAGTATATCAAAATCCATTCGTTATAGCTTAATGATTTCCATTCAAAAAGATTAAATCCTTTTTTATGACTGAAATTATGGGATTCTATCTTCTTGAAAAGACGTATTGTTTGTTGGTTTTGTCCCTGAATAATCTAGGATAATTCTTTTTTTTCGTCTTCTGTTTCTAGTGCTTCAGGTTCTCTGCCCATCTCTAATAAGGTGTCTTTTACACGCGTTAAATATAAATCAAAAATACTGCCAATAAATCGAAATGCATTGAACGTTCCACTTAAACGTTGTTCGATTTGTTTGCTTTCTTTTTTTGTGAATTTTTTTAAGTTTTCGCCTTCTATTTCTTTGAACGACATATGAAAAATAGCATTTACGTTTATTTCATGGAATATACCATGTTGTTGAGCGCGGTTAGATTAAGTACACTTCTAATGTACATTTTTAGACTATTAAAAAAATATTAGTAACTTAGGGAGTCGGCAAAAAATAATCTCCCCCACTCTGACTAGCTCTTTTTCCTTCTAAAAAATATCTGCGCCATAATGGGTGCCTTATTTTTTGCCGATTCCCTATAACATAGCAAATGAAATATTATCAAATTTCTATTCCTTGTAATGAAGAATTAATTAAATGAACAGTTAAGTGTAGGATTTTTGTTTTGTAATGAGGCAAAAAACGCAGGCATAGCCTTAGCTACGACGAGTATTTTTAACGAAATTACAAGACAAAAAGACAAGCATAACTGTTTAGTT
>CALGLY010000012.1 GCA_937959095.1 uncultured Saprospiraceae bacterium | reverse complement strand
CGTCTTAAAAAGCGCAATTTTTTCTCCATTTACCCAAAGTTCGTCCTCACCGAGGCGTTCTTCGTGGTGTCCACCTTTCAGCAGAGTAGGGCAGTGATGACTCAATAAAATGGTAGCTTCGGTAGGCGTTTTATTAGGTACTAATTGAATAATTTCTTCTCTGTTGGGAGTGATGAGGCTTATATTTTTAAGTAAGGCTATTAATTCTTGAAAAGCTTTATTGGAATGAAAATCAAAGCCTGCACTTGCTCGCAAAATTGGATCAAAAACAATAACTTTACTATGAAATGCTTGAATAATATGTTGCAAAACCGTCCAATTTTCAATAAGTCCAATTTTTATGGCTTTTATATCAAATCGTTCTTGTAGAATATGAATTTGGGCTAAAATATCGGCTTCCTGGATCCAATTTACTGCCTTAAAATCAATGTCATTTTGAATCGTTAGTGCCGTACAAACACTCAATCCATAGACCTGCTGCTGCTCGAAGGTTTTAATATCAGCCAATAAACCTGCGCCCGACGAAGGGTCAAAACCAGCAATACTCAAGACATAGGGACGAAAGACTGTTTGCTGTAAAAGATGGAATTGTTGCACGGCTTGTTCAGACTCTTGCCAAATATGTCCAAGCACTGCTACGCCATCAAAACCGCGCGCTAAGGCAATGGGCAGAGTCTGATGCGTGATGCCTCCTAATGCGATGAGTTTTGCCTTTGTGTTGCCTTTCCAAGTATTAATATCTAATGATGGATTGGCTTTATAATTCAATTTAGAAATACTATCAAAAACAGGACTAATAAGGACGTAGTCGCAATGCTGTCCTAGAATCTCCAAATCCTTTAAGTTGTGAATCGCAGCCGAAAGCGATATCTGCTCAGATTGATAGTCCTTTATTAGTTGTAATACGTCTTTTCCTACTCGACTATATTCTGTCAAGTGAACACCGCCTAAGCCCAATTCTTCTACTAAATGATAATGCTGATGCAGGACGATGCGCTTCCAGTATTTCTTTGGAATTTGTTCTATCCATGCTTGATATTCGGACAGGCTAAAATCAGGTTTCCGAAGATGAAACCGTACTAAACCCGCTTCAAAAAGCTGAATGACCTGCCTTATTTCATTAATAGCTGGAGTGGGAGAGGAGAGGACGATAATAGGATGCTGCATTTTGAGATATGAGTGATGATTGATGAAATATGAGTGATGAGAGAGGTATGTTGCCTTATTTCAATTTAAGAAATATTTGTCGAACAACTGATTTTTAACTATCAAGCTATTCCAGGACATGACACTCATATTTCATCACTCATATCTCATATCTCATTTAGTGCTTAATGAACGGATAGTCCTTCTGCACATAATTATCTACCCAAAGCTCGCTACCATCAGGAAACGGCGATGCTTCCGCGAATTTCACAGCTTCGTCTATCTCTGTTTTTATAGCGGTTTTGAGTGCTTTTATGTCGGCTTCTGTAGCGAAGCCTCTTTCAAGCAATCTATTTTCTGTAATTTTAAGCGGGTCGAGGTCTTTATAATTACTAACCTCTTCCTTCGTGCGATATTTTGCTGGATCGGAAACCGAATGCCCTTTATAGCGATAGGTTCTAATCTCCAAGAAATAAGGACCTTTTCCTGCACGAATATGCTTTGCAGCTCTCGAAATCGCTTCATGCACCGCTTCTGGATCCATGCCATCCACAGGTTCACATGGCATATTGTAAGATAAGCCCATCTTGTACATTTCCTGTACATTACTGGTCCGTCCTACAGATGTTCCCATCGCATAGCCATTGTTTTCGCAGATATAAAGGACTGGGACATCCCAATTCATCGCCATATTGAAAGACTCATGCAAGGCACCTTGTCGTGCTGCCCCATCTCCAAACATCGTGACACAAAGATTATCTGTTCCGCGATATTTTTCAGCGAAGGCAATGCCTGTTCCAATTGGAATTTGCGCGCCTACGATACCATTTCCTCCAAAATAATTATTAGGCTTATAGAAAAAGTGCATTGAGCCACCTTTTCCCTTCACTACGCCAGTAGCCTTGCCGAATAGCTCTGCCATTGCTGCCTTGGTAGTAACACCACGCCCAATCGCTGTACCATGCTGCCGATAAGCAGTCACGATGCAATCCCCTTCTTGGAGTGCCGATTCCATACCCGCAGTTATTGCTTCTTGCCCAATATAAACATGAAGAAACCCTCGAATTTTCTGTTGTCCGTACATCATCAATGCACGCTCCTCAAAACGACGGATACGTAATATGGTTTCGTACCATTTTAGATAAGTTTCTTTAGAGAATTTTGGCGATTTCTTTTTCTTAGCAGTTGATTTCTTTTCTACCATTTGTTCCATTATAGTGCTGATATTTCTTTCCGAAAAAGGAATCCAAAGATAGAATAAATATTATAGACTTTATTCTAATAAGCAAGGTAATGTTTTTAGGAAGGTAACGTAAATATATTTATCTCCATTATCAAACAGCCAAAAGGTGTGCTTCTAACAATTGGAACAGTTTATCTTTTT
This sequence comes from uncultured Saprospiraceae bacterium, assembly GCA_937959095.1. Lineage (GTDB taxonomy): Bacteria > Bacteroidota > Bacteroidia > Chitinophagales > Saprospiraceae > JAAUTG01. The sequence continues at coordinate 9,851 of CALGLY010000012.1, read as the reverse complement.
TTAGTGGTTTAGCTAAAAAACCATCACAACCAGCCCCCAATATTTTCTTTTTGTCTTCTGCTAAGATGCAAGCTGTTTGTGCAATAATAGGAAGTGCTGGTGCAAGAACTTTAATTTTTTGAGTAGCCTCTATCCCACCCATTATTGGCATAATGATGTCCATTAGAATAAGATCAACTTCGTTTTCTTTTTGTTGCAGAATTTTGAGCGCTTCCGAGCCATTTTTTGCCCATATAATAGTCGCATTGGTACGAGAAACGGCATTGAACAAAAGAAAATAATTCATTTGTTCATCCTCTACAATGAGAATGGTTGTATCCTGCAAATCGGGGATACTAGGCGTTTTTTGATTTTTCTTAGCTATAGGAATAAATGGTAGTTCTAATGTAAAGACAGAGCCTTTATTTAGTTCGGATTCTAGATGTATTTTTCCCTTCATTAGTTCTGCAAAGGATTTAGAAATTGTCAACCCAAGTCCTGTTCCTCTATGCTGTTCCTCTTCTGCCTCTTTACCTTTATGAAAGCTTTCAAAAATACTTCCATGCTCTTTTATAGGGATGCCAATGCCTGTATCTTTTACGAAGAAATGAAGATGTTTTTCTACTAAATGACAGCCAAGGATTACTTCACCTTCTTTCGTGAATTTTATGGCATTTTCGACAAGGTTTACTAATATTCGCTTAAGCTTTGCCTTATCTAGGTGTATTTTTTCTTGCAGTTTTATGGAATCTTCTGCGATTTTGAATTCAATTCCTTTCCGCTTTGCGCGCTCTTGCAGCATATTGAAGACATCCACTAATACACTATTTATATCAGTTTCAGTAGGTTCGATTTTTACTTGTTTGGTCTTTATTTGTGATAACTCAAGTACCTCTGTTATTGTACTCATCAGTTGTTCACTACAGTCTTTAATGATTTCAGTAAAGCCTGTTTTTTCATTCATGGATAAGGTCGGATCCATGAATAATTCGGTAAAACCAATGATTCCATTAAGCGGAGTACGGATTTCATGTGACATATTAGCTAGAAAAGCAGATTTGAGTTGATCGCTTTCCTCTGCTTGATTTTTGGCAAGCTCCAGCTGCTTTTGTTGTTCGTATAAATCGGTCGTGTCAGACGAAATACCGACGACTAATTTACCATATTCTTCATCAAAGGAAGGAATAATTTGAGTATCTAAACATTTTGTTTTTCCTGTAGGCGTGATAATACGATGTTGGAAACGTACCAAGTCTTCGAAGTTAAAAAGCCTTCGGTTAACTCGACTCATTTTATCATTATCATCAGGGTGGGTATAAAGTGAATAAGCACTCGACGAGACATAGAGTTCGTCAATAGAGGCTTCAAAAATACGTTCATAGGCATCACTCACAAAGAGGAAACCGTCTTCATTTGCAACCCAACAAATACTATTTATATTATTGGTGAGAATTGTGAAAATATTGGCGGTGTGAGCAAGAGGATCTTCTTGATCTTCCAATAGTTTTTTATTCACAATTGCATGTAAATACTCATTTTCTTGTTGTGCTTCTTCAAGTTGGTCTTTAAGCTGTGTCATCTCTTTTTTCAATCGGTCAAGTTCACGAGAAGACTTTATATTCATTTTGTTTTACTTTTATCTACATTCCTTTTTTAATAGCAACGGTAGCGGAAGACTATATTTTGGGCTCTTTGATGTTTTACCAAATAAAATACCAAAGAACATATGTTTTTTGACTAATTAATATTTAATCTGTCACTTTATTATGTGTTTTTTAACGAGAAATTTTTTAGTTACGTTTATGGGCACCTTTGTTTTGACTGTATATCCATTTTTGCTTTTTAATAGTGTCAATGTCTAGAATAAGGTGACCAAAAGTTTTAGTTCAAATAACTCATGAGGTAAATAGAGGAGTCCACACTTCCCTAAATCCAGCTTTCCAGTCCATTCTTCCTTTTCTTTTGCTATTAATCGTAAGGCTAATCCAGACATCTGTTTTGCTTTTATCGTCTATACCAAAAAAACGAAAATACAGAAAATCAAATGGAGGTACAAAGAACTACTTGCTTTGCGAATAGAATTCCTGTATTTTTATCAAAAACACACTGTATGGATAGACTACAACAAATAAAAATCCTCCGCCAAACCCTCCAAGATTTTATCAGTCTACCTGATAAGCACTATCCGCTATTGTGAGAAGTATTAGTAGTAGATGAACAGCAGCAACATTTCATTCTTTCTACCATTGGTTGGGATAAGAAAGCCTTTGTTTATGATACTACCTTTCATCTAGAATTAACTCCCAAAAATGAAATTTGGATACATCAAAATAATACCGATGTGCCTATCGGAGCTATTTTAGAGGAGAAAGGCATTGCTAAAGCTGCGATAAAAGTAAGTGCTTTAACCAAAGAAGAAATTCCTTTAGCTGCTTGATAGCGTTCTACTATTCCAAGCTTTTGCCACAGAAATATTAGCCCTAATATTTTTTAATTCTTACTTAGCCAAGCCCCCAACAAATACTACCTTTGCAGCCATGAAACAGACACTTTTTATCGCATTGAAAGGAATGGCTATGGGCATGGCGGAGGTCGTGCCAGGCGTATCAGGTGGTACGATAGCGTTTATCACAGGTATTTATGAACGCCTTATTAATTCCATTAAATCTTTTGGGCCGCAAGCTATTTCAGCCGTCCGCGAAGAAGGTTTGAAAGGCCTTTGGGAAGCTATTGATGGCAACTTCCTAGTTGCCTTGGTGGGCGGTATGGTCGTAGGTATCGTAGTCGGTGTTTTTGGAATAACCCATTTACTCGAACATTATCCTATCTTGTTGTGGGCATTCTTTTTTGGACTGATTATTGCCTCTGCACTCTATATCGGGCGACAGGTGAGCAGTTGGGAAATTGGTGAGCTTGTTGCGTTAATTGTCGGTGCTGTTTTTGCGTATTATATCACCGTAGCAGTGCCAGCACAAGGCAATGAAGCCCTTTGGTTTATTTTTATTTCTGGGGCAATTGCGATTTCTGCGCTGTTGTTGCCAGGTATATCGGGGAGTTTCATTTTGTTACTTATGGGTATGTACACCTTCATTGTTCCCACCGTAAAAGATGCTTTGACTACCTTCAATACCGATAGTTTAATCATCTTAGGTGTCTTTGCAGCGGGCTGTGCAGTAGGTCTTATTACCTTTTCGCGCATCCTTTCTTGGACATTTGAACACTATAAAAATCCAACGCTTGCTCTGCTCACAGGCTTTATGATTGGTTCACTCAATAAGATTTGGCCATGGCGTATTCCGCAGCAATGGCTCGTAGAAGAGGAAGAAGGAAAGTATATTTTACAAGAAAATAGTTACGAACTCTACCAAACCGCCGTCCAAAAGGGAGAAGGAATAAAGTTATTGGTAGAAAATAATGTGAGTCCTTCCAATTTCACAGGCATCACGGGCGATACCAATTATATGCTCGGTGCAATTGCGACTGCTGTTTTAGGCTTTGCCTTAGTGTTTGTGTTGGAACGATTGGGGAAGAACTAGCAGAACAGAGAGTAGAGACCACTTCGTTGAAAGAAGAGATACTTTAAATATTACTTTTATCAACTTAATCTCTGTTCTCTCAATGAAGTGGTCTCTACTCTCTACTCTTAATAGTTAAAATTGCACGCTCATCATGAAATTATACGGTCTTATCGGTTATCCATTGTCACATTCTTTTTCTAAGAGGCACTTCTCGAATAAATTTGAAGTAGAAGGCATTGCAGACTCTAACTACGAATTATTTCCACTAGAAACCATAGAGGATTTCAAGGCATTGCTATTGGCACAGCCCGATTTGGTTGGTCTGAATATTACGATTCCTTATAAGCAAGCTATTTTTCCTTACCTAGATGAAATAGAGACCGAAGCCGCCGAAGTAGGCGCAGTAAATACGATTAAGTTTCAAAATGGAAAACTAAAGGGCTTCAATACCGATGTGTTTGGCTTTGAACTTTCTTTGGTAAAACTTCTAGAAGGAGCAGAAAAATCCAATTTGCAAGCCTTAGTGCTAGGCACAGGAGGTGCAGCAAAGGCTATAAAATATGTATTAGCTAAGCTAGGCATTGGTTTCAAATCGGTATCGCGTAGCAGGAAAAAAGGCGATTTGACCTATGGTGATTTGGATGAAGAATTATTGAGTACGCACCAACTTATCATCAATACTACACCACTTGGCACAGCTCCCAATATTGATACCGCGCCTAATTTGCCTTATGAGTATATCGGAGCGAAACATTATTGTTATGATTTAGTTTATAATCCTAAACGTACACTATTTTTAAGCCGTGCTTCAACACAAGGAGCTAAAACGAAGAATGGCTTAGAAATGCTACATTTACAAGCAGAAAAATCATGGGCGATTTGGCAGCGATAAATCTCCTATAGCATAAACTAAGACAATTGTAAAAAGCAGATTCTCCATTTTAAACGTGTTCTTTAATTGGAAATGGAAGATTTGCTTTTTACCAACTACTAAGATGGCATGAAAAAACTAGGAAAACCCGTCGAGGCACAGCCCGATTCAAAGATATTAGACGCGATAAAATCTGTTCAAAAGATGAGTAAAACCACTGTAAATATTAATTTTTCTGATACCCAAATTGCGTTCGCGCACAAATCAGATAAAGAGTTGAAGAAAATGGCGTGGCTATTCGGTATGATGAATAAGCCCTGGCTAGTGAATGTGGGGACACAATTCGGACTGAAAGCGGTAGAATGGAATTTACCTTTTGCCGAAGCTACGGTTCGAACAACTATTTTTGAACAATTTTGTGGTGGGCGCACTTTGCTTGAAAGTCAAGGAGCAATAGATAATCTATGGTCGCACAAAGTGCAGACCGTCTTAGATTATGGGGTAGAAGCAAAAGAAACCGAAGAGGATTTTAATTCTACGATGAATGAAATTATTCGAGGGGTAGAATTTGCAGCTACCAACACAAGTGTGCCTGTGGTGAGTGCAAAACTAACGGGCTTGGCACGCTTCGGACTACTAGAAGCCCTAAATGAAGGTCGTAAACTTAGCGAAAGCGAACAACAAGAATATAAAAATGTACTGAAACGCCTCGATTCGGTTTGTTATGTAGCTCGCGAAAAGAAAGTAGCCCTCTTTTTTGATGCCGAAGAAAGCTGGATTCAGGATGCGATAGATCAGTTGGTAGAGCCAATGATGGCGCGTTACAATCAAGAAAATGGGGTAGTGTATAATACCTTCCAAATGTATCGTTGGGATAGATTGGATTACCTGAAAGCTTCCTATGAACGGGCAAAAGCAGGTGGCTATTTATTAGGCGCGAAGCTCGTGCGCGGTGCATATATGGAAAAAGAGCGCAATAGAGCAGTGGAAAAAGGCTATAAATCCCCAATTCAAAAAGACAAAGCAGCTACCGATCATGATTTCGATGAAGCGGTACGGTTCTGTGTTGAGCGTTATGAAGAAATTGCTTCTTGTAATGCGTCTCATAATAAGGACAGCCAATTGCTACAAGCAAAATTGATAGCAGAAAAGAAATTGCCTAAGACGCATCCGCATCTTAATTTCTGCCAGCTCTATGGCATGAGCGACCACTTGACCTTCAATTTGTCGAAGGCGGGCTACAATGTTGCCAAATACCTCGTGTATGGGCCAGTACGTGATGTGCTGCCGTACTTAGTACGTCGCGCGGAAGAGAATACCTCTATCACAGGAGATATGAGTAGGGAATATGGCTTGGTGATGAAAGAAATGGAGCGCAGAGGATTAGCTTGATAGAATAAAGGGCTAACTTTTCTATCAAAATACAATAGAAGAATAGAAGGGCTTACTAAACTTTTAAAAGTTTAGTAAGCCTAATTTATAATCTAATAGAAATTATCTTTTACTTCTTTTTCTTCGGTGAGACCATTACGATCATTCTTCGCCCTTCCATCTTAGGTAGTGCTTCAGCACTTCCAAACTCCTCTAATTCTTTCAAGAAACGAAGTAATAATAATTGCCCTCTATCCTTAAATACAATAGTACGACCTTTGAAGTGTACATAGGCTTTCACCTTTGCTCCTTCTTCTAAGAAACCTTTAGCATGTCGCAACTTAAACTCAAAGTCATGGTCATCGGTATTTGGTCCGAATCGAATTTCCTTGATAACGGTCTTGACTGTTTTTGCTTTTAGCTCTTTTTCCTTCTTTTTCTTGTCGTACAAGAATTTTTTGTAGTCAATGATACGAACTACGGGAGGTTTCGCCTTTGGAGAAATTTCTACCAAATCTAAATCTGCCTTTTGCGCCCACAATTTTACGCGCTTGGTAGGATAGATCGTCCCGGGTTCAATGGTTTCGCCTATTTTTTCACTTATTTCTCCAATGTTATCACCCACTAAGCGAACTTCTGGTATACGGATGTTATCATTGATTCTATAACGATATTTATCGTCATTTTTTCTGTTGAAATTTCTTTTCTGTCTTCTCGCCAATTAAAATTAAGTTTTGTTAAAAATTAAGAATCCTGCTATTATATAAGAGTTGTATCTATTAAAAAGTTCCAATAAAGAAGCCCAAGATTCAACAACTTCTGACTTTTCGTTTCAAAGCTATTAAATCTTGGGCTTAAAGCGAAGGATTTAGGAGTATGTTTTAAAATTTTTCTTCTTGAAAACCACTATTTTGCGAACCTGACTTCAATTTTTTTGCTTATTTATCTAGATAATTACACAAAAAAATAATTGTCAAAATCACAAACTATTGATTTTCAGTTTGTAAAATTTCAAAAAATACTCTTATAATAATTTATTCTACATCTGTATTAACTTCTTCATTTAAGGTAATAACTAAGCCTGTTTTCTCCTCATTTAGCTCTGCTTTTAGCTCAGTGCCTTCGGCTAAATTTTCACTTAAAATGAATTCCGCTAATGGATCTTCAATATATTTTTGAATTGCTCTATTCAGTGGTCGCGCTCCAAATTTTGGATCAAAGCCTTTTTCTGCAACTAAATTTTTAGCATCATCAGAAAGGACAAGCTTATAATCCATATCTTCTAGTCGCTTGTATAAATCCTTTAAGGTAATATCTATAATCTTAAAGATTTCTTCTTTACCTAAACTATTGAAGATAACTAGATCATCAATACGATTTAAAAATTCAGGTGAGAAGGTACGCTTCAACGCATTCTGAATCACACTTTTCGAGTGATCGTCTTGTGATGTTTGGCGTGCTTTAGTCGCAAAACCTACTCCTTGACCAAAATCTTTCAATTGGCGAACACCAATATTAGAAGTCATAATAATCAAAGTATTCTTGAAATCTACTTTTCTGCCCAATCCATCCGTCAATTGTCCATCATCCAATACTTGAAGCAGAATATTGTACACATCAGGGTGTGCTTTTTCGATTTCATCTAGTAACACTACGGAGTAAGGCTTGCGGCGTACTTTCTCCGTCAGTTGTCCGCCTTCTTCGTAGCCTACATAACCTGGAGGCGCACCAATTAAACGACTTACCGAGAATTTTTCCATGTACTCACTCATGTCGATACGGATAAGAGAATCTTCCGAGTCGAACATATAGCGTGCTAGTGCTTTTGCTAATTCTGTTTTACCGACACCTGTAGGGCCTAAAAAGATAAAAGAGCCAATCGGCTTGCTCGGATCTTTCAGTCCTACACGATTTCGCTGAATTGCTTTCGTGATTTTCAAGACCGCTTCATCTTGCCCTATGATGACCTTTTTAATATCATCGGACATTTTCACTAGGCGGTTACTTTCACTCTGTGCCACTCTTCGCACTGGAATACCCGTCATCATAGATACTACTTCTGCAATATCATCTTCATCGACAGGGTAGCGTTTTGTCTTCGATTCTTCTTCCCATTCTACTTTCGCAAATTCGAGCTGGCGTACCAATTTCGATTCGTTATCACGCAAATCAGCAGCACGTTCGTATTGCTGGTTTTTTACTGCCTGATTTTTCGACTCTTTGATCTCCTCAATTTTCGACTCTAACTCCTCGATGTGCTTCGGTACATTGATATTTTTCAAATGCACGCGTGCGCCCACCTCATCCAATACGTCAATCGCCTTGTCTGGCAAGAAGCGATCAGTAATGTAGCGATCACTCAAGCTTACACAAGCTTCAATGGCTTCATCGGTATATTCCACATGATGAAACTCTTCATATTTTGGCTTGATATTATGCAAAATATGCGTTGCTTCCTCTGGTGATGGCGGCTCTACGAGTACTTTCTGAAAACGACGATCCAATGCACCATCTTTTTCGATATGTTGGCGGTATTCATCCAAGGTGGAAGCACCGATACATTGCAATTCTCCACGTGCTAAGGCTGGTTTGAAGATGTTAGAAGCATCCAATGAACCCGTCGCACCACCTGCGCCTACGATGGTATGAATTTCATCAATGAACAAAATCACATCGCGCGATTTTTCGAGTTCATTCATAATCGCTTTCATACGCTCCTCGAACTGCCCACGATATTTAGTGCCTGCTACCAATGCTGCCAAGTCAAGCATCACTAATCGCTTATTGAAAAGCGTACGTGGTACTTTTTTCTGATTGATTCGCAAAGCTAAGCCTTCTACAATAGCAGTTTTACCAACACCTGGTTCTCCAATCAGGATCGGATTGTTTTTCTTTCGACGGCTCAAGATTTGAGACACACGTTCTATTTCTGTATCACGCCCAATTATCGGATCTAGCTTGCCATCGCTTGCTAGTTTTGTAATGTCGCGTCCGAAATTATCAAGTACTGGAGTACGAGACTTATTCGATTTTCCGCGCGATTGGGAATAATTGCCACTGCCTCCTCTTTGTTCTTCTTCCTCGAATGGATCATCCGAATCAGATTGAGCATACAAATCAGGATTGGTGCCGCCTTGCGGATAATCCGATTCTTGCTGCACATAATCCAATTCTGTTCGGAATACATCGTAGTCTACATCGAATTGATTCAAGATGCGTGAAGCAGTATTTTCATTATGCTTCAAAATAGAAAGTACCAGATGCTCTGGAGCTATCAATTCACTCTTCAGCATTTTTGCTTCAAGGAAAGTAACTTTTAATATTTTTTCGGCTTGTTTATTAAGGGGCAAATTGCCAACATTATTAATCCCTACGCTAGTAGGTCGTCGGCGATTTTGAATGGAGTCTTCTACAGTATTTTTTAAGTTTGGAAGGTCAACTTCCAAAGACTCAAGGACACGAACGGCCAGGCTTCCTCCTTCTTGCATAATGCCTAATAAAAGATGTTCTGTACCGATATAATCATGCCCCAATTGCAAAGCTACATCCCTACTTCTACGGATCACTAACTTTACTTCAGGCGAAAAACGTTTATTATTTCTATCCATCGTATTACTATGAGTCATTATTTTAAACAATAATAGCACAAATCATGCACTAATACAAAGCTTTAACGTATCCTTCTTAACTTTTGACAAATGCATTAAATAAAATTATTAAATGAACGTGCTGATTTTCAATTTCTCTTTGTCTAAAAAGTACAGTTTTAGCTTGTTTTATTACAGCCCAATACTTTCAAATTTGTCCTATGTTTAGAAGTATATAGAAAAAATGATGCCAAGTTTTGAAAGAGACTTTTTTTCTGCCAAAATTGAACAATATTAAGCTTGCCTTTGTCGGCAGATAGGTACGAAGAGACAGAAATATGGAGTTTTTTCGCCTACTTTTTGTTTTTGTTTGCCTCATCAAGATAAGGAACGACTAAAAAATAACTTATAACACTTTTCGATTTCTTTTGAATTTATACTTCGTTAAAAATACTCGCCATAGCCTTGCTATGTCTGCGTTTTTTGCCTCGTCTAAATCCAAAATAAATTCGAAATCTGTTACAA
>CALGLY010000011.1 GCA_937959095.1 uncultured Saprospiraceae bacterium | reverse complement strand
AGAAATTTAAGTAGTTGCAAACCAAACCATAACATAGTTCTCTCCTTGTGTATCTTGGCAAATTTATACCGTTTACGATATTATTACTACCGCTTACATTATGTTGTATTGTTAAATCAATTATATAAATTATCTTTGACCTTGTAAGATTCGCCTTTTACAACTATTTGAATAAAATAGCTTTTGAATACATAGTCTTTGAAAGGGAGAAACGTTTAGTTTTTCCCTTTCTTCCCACTTCTTAAAGCAAGACGTTATAAAAATTAAATAGTACTTCCAATTATTCCTTTTCTAAAATAAAATACCTTCAACTATACGTTAATTAGATTGGTTAAGTCCATGAATGTAAATAATCAAGATTTTTGATTGAGCTTATTTTTGTGTTCATGGACTTATATAAAATTCTATATTTGCGGAATTTTATAAAAAAATGCTTGGCCCTTTCACCAAGTAAATCACCGATTGATATAAACTTTAAACTATTAGAATGAGATATTTATCGCTAGTGCTAGTGATGGCATTGTGGATGCTAACAGGATGCAAGACCGTCCAACCTGTCACAACGATTCCAGTAGAAGAGTTTCGTACCCTAGATACCCTCGTGGTTTCTGCACCAGAATTTAACCTAGAAGAAGAGCAGCGCACTCAAGAAGAGGAGTATGTCCTTCCGCGTTTCAATGCGAGTAGCACGCGCACGCATGACCTACTACATACCAAGCTCGAAGTGCGCTTCAATTGGGAGACAGAACAAGTAATCGGACAAGCTACGCTAAAACTAAAACCACACTTCTACCCAAGTCAAGAATTGACCTTGGATGCAAAAGGGTTTGACCTAAAGCAAGTACGCTTGAAAGGACAAAGCAGCGACCTGAAATACGAATACGATGGGCAACAAATCGTAATTGATTTAGGTAGAAAATACACCCGCAAAGAGCAATATGAGTTGTATATAGATTATATAGCTACACCGAGTGCGTCGGGCGGAAGTGCGGCTATTACCTCGGATAAGGGCTTATTTTTTATCAACCCAGAAGGCGAAGGCGACAAGCCACAGCAAATATGGACACAAGGCGAAACAGAACATAATTCGCGTTGGTTTCCTACCATTGATAAGCCAAATGAGCGTTGCACCCAAGAGATGTATGTGACCGTGCAAGACCGTTTCAAGACGCTTTCTAATGGTGTTTTGGTCAATTCTAAAGCGAATTCGGATGGTACGCGCACCGACTATTGGAACATGGATCAGCCACACGCGCCTTATCTATTCATGCTTACAATTGGCGAATTTGCAGTCGTGCAAGAGCGGTGGAATGATATGCTTCTCGAATATTATGTAGAGGAAGAATATCGCGAATATGCGAAAGACATTTTCCCGTATACGCCAGATATGCTAAGTTTCTTTTCTGATATTTTAGGGGTAAAATATCCCTGGCAAAAATATTCGCAAGTAGTGGTGCGCGATTATGTTTCGGGCGCAATGGAAAACACAACGGCGGTTATTTTTGGAGAGTTCATGAATGGCACAAAAGAGGATTTGGTGGATGTGTTGCTGAATGAAAAAATCGTGGCGCACGAAATGATGCACCATTGGTTTGGCGATTATGTAACCTGCGAAAGTTGGGCAAACCTAACCATGAATGAAGGCTTCGCCAACTATAGCGAATACCTTTGGCTGGAACATAAATATGGTGTGGACGAGGCACAATATCACTGGTTGCAAGAAATGCGTGGCTATCTCGCACAAGCAAGCAGCGATATTCACCCACTTATCAATTATGGACATGCCGATAAGGAAGATATGTTCGATGGACATAGCTACAATAAAGGGGGCATTGTACTACATATGCTTCGTCAGCACGTGGGCGATGATGCGTTTTTTGCATCGCTAAATTTATACCTCACCCGCAATGCCTATAGCGAAGTGGAAGCAGATGAACTACGCCTAGCATTCGAGGATGTGACGGGAGAAGATTTACTTTGGTTCTTCGATCAATGGTTCTTCAAGGCAGGACATCCGCAATTGACGGTTAGCCATGAATACGATGAAGCGACTAAGAAAACGATCCTGAATGTGGCGCAAACACAAAGTTCTGATCAAAATCAGCCAGCCATTTTCCAGTTGCCTGTAGCTATAGATATTTATGATGCTTCTGGAAAGCCAGTGCGTAAAGAAATCCTTATCAATCAGCGCGAACAGCAGTTTGAATTTGATATGGATGCTCGTCCGAAACTTGTCGTTTTCGATGCGGAACGTAGCTTATTAGGAGAAATATCAGAGGAGAAATCGGACGAAGAATATGTTTTTCAATATAATAATATGCCTAATTTCTTAGATCGCTACGAATCGATGCAAGCTCTAGCGGCTTCGGAATCGCCGATGGGAAAACAAGTATTTAAGAAGGCAATTAAGGATAAATTCTATGGCTTGCGTTCGTTAGCACTTAGCTTACTTGATCCTAGTGATAAATCAAATGAGGCAGACATCGTCCGTCTAGCAGAAAAAGACCCACATTCCGATGTGCGTTCTTCGGCTATCGAGCAATTGATGTATGAGCCAGATGTAAAGTATATGTCGCTATTCGAGCGCATCATAGCGAATGATCCTGCTGGTACAGTGAAGAGCAGCGCGCAGCAAGGTATAGCAGCGATATATGCACAAGGTGACGATTTAGGAAAGCTTTCTTTCTTTGAAGACAATTGGGAAGAAATAGATGGCTTCGATGCGATTAGCTACCTAGAATTCTATCAAGAGTTAGCAGGTAAAGGCGATGCAGCAGGCATTTTATCTTCGGCTAAAAAGTTGAAAGATTTAGCCTTAGCAAGTGCCTCACAATGGCGCAGATTCGGAGCGATGAAAGCAATCAACGGACTACACGCCAAGCTAGTGAGTCAAGTAGATAGTGCCGATGAAAAGGCACAAGCCTTCACGGATGCCGATGCGGAAGTCTTAAGTATGATTGAAGCAATCAAATCCGCAGAAACAGATAGCCAATTAAAGCAATTATTCATCAACTTCCCCAACCCGTAAGGAGGGGGCGACTTCGTCTCGACGGTGGACGGTCAAGGCGAAGCCGACCGTCCACCGTCTACCGTTTTACTTATGGATTCTATTACACAAATTACGCTTGGTGCAGCCGTTGGCGAAGTTGTATTGGGCAAAAAACTAGGCAATCGTGCGATGCTTTGGGGAGCATTCGCAGGGACGATTCCCGATTTAGATGTACTTGCCAATCTTGTGACTGATAATGTCAGTTCCACGGCTTTCCATCGGGCTATTACCCATTCCATTTTCTTTGCTTTTATCGCGCCTTTGGCTTTAGGTTGGCTAGTGCATCGCCTCTATGACGGTACGCCCAGAAGCAATCGAGTATGGGCGCGGGATTTTGGAGTAGTCTTGGCTTTTTTTATTATCATTAATGCAATTGGCGCATTGGCATTACCCATTCCTGTGAGTGATGTTTTGCCGATCGGAGTGATGGTGAGTGTCGTTATTCTATTCGTTTTGGGTATTGCTTGGTGGCGACGACAGCGACGAAATCCAATAGCCGATAATCCTTCCCAATTGGCTTGGACAAACCTCTTCTTTTGGACAATTTTTACGCACCCACTTCTCGATGCTTGTACGATATATGGTACGCAATTACTACAACCATTTAGTGATTTTCGGGTGGGGCTAGATAATATTTCTGTAGCAGACCCTGCCTATACATTACCTTTTTTAATTTGCTTAATCATTGCGAGTAGAATGACGCGTGGCAGCCGTCGACGCGCTTGGTTCAATTGGGCAGGTATTGCCATTAGTAGTGCGTATTTGGTTTTTACTTTTTTCAATAAGCAACACGTAGATACCGTCTTTGAAAATTCTCTTAAAACAGAAGAACTAAGCTATTCTCGATTTTGTACTACGCCTACCATTTTCAATAATATCCTTTGGCAAGGTGTAGCGGATGGGGATAGCGTTTTTTATCATGGTACGTATTCTCTTTTGGATAAAGAGGAACGCATATTACGTTTCAATTATTTACCTAAAAATTATCACTTACTAGAACCCTATCAAGACCAACGTGCTATCAAGATGCTGAAATGGTTTTCAAAGGATTTTTATAGTGTCACAGAACGCAAGGATGGGCGTTTGCAAATCAATCAATTGCAATACGGACTCTTCGGCGAGGAAGCGAATGATGAGCAAGATTACATTTTCAAATTTATATTGGAAGAAGATGAAACGGGCGAATTACACATTTCGCACGACCGCGAAGTACAACCTGATTCGATAAGTCTTGGGGACTTTTGGACAAGGTTGAAGGGGATTTAAGATCCAAGAATCGGACTTTCGTACAAACAAGAAAGTAGAAAAAACTGAGCAAGAAAACAGAAAAACAATTACTTTTGTTAGGAGAGTAGAAAACGAAATAACAAAATGTATGAAAAAGGAAGCAGAAAAATACATCAATCCGCTTACCGATTTTGGGTTTAAAAAATTATTTGGAACAGAACCAAATAAAGATTTGCTAATTGATTTTTTGAATGAAATCATACCGAATCACAAAATAAAAGACCTAAATTATTCAACAAACGAGCATTTTGGAAAACTTGAAATAGATAGAAAAGCTGTTTTTGACATCTACTGTATTGGCGAAAACGAGGAACGCTTCATAGTAGAAATGCAAAAAGCAAAACAAAACTATTTTAAAGATAGAAGTGTCTTTTATTCCTCCTTCCCGATTCAAGAACAAGCGGAAAAGGGTGACTGGAACTATAAATTAGAACCAGTCTATTCAATAGGAATACTAGATTTTGAATTTGATGAACATAAGCAAGAAGAAGATTTCTTACATATAATAGAGCTAAAAAATCAAAACTGTGAAGTCTTTTATGATAAATTAAAGTTTATCTATATTGAGTTACCGAAATTCAATAAAGGGAAATCAGAATTAGAAACACATTTCGATAAATGGTTATATGTGTTTACGCATTTGCAAAAATTAGAAAATAGACCGAGGGAGCTTCAAGAAAGGGTGTTCAAAAAATTATTTAAAGTCGCGGAAATAGCAGGGTTTAGTGAAACGGAAAGAAAAGAATATGAAGAAAGTTTAAAGAATTATAGAGATATTAAAAATGTAGTAGATACCGCAAGAACGGAAGGGAAAGTCGAAGGAAAAATAGAAGGAAAAATAGAAGGAAAACTTGAAAGAAATATAGAAATAGCCCGTCAAATGAAAAAAGATAATGAACCAATTGAGAAAATTCAGCGATATACGGGCTTGTCGAAAAAGCACATAGAAAAATTATAGGAGGAAGTCTATTCTGTTCCGATTTTGAATAATGCCACAAAATGCGTCCAACTCAATTGTTGTGCAAACTGCATCATAAGTACTAGGACAAAAATATTCTAACATTTAGACGGTCTATTTTTGAGTGAAGCTGCGTTGAAAATACTCGCTATAACCAGTTATGGCTGCGTTTTTCGCCTTGCTTCACTCAAAAATAGTCTCAGTCTAATTGTCAGTTTATTTATGTCCTAGTACTTACATTGCAAATTTCTTGCTTCAAAGCTACACTCAAAACGCTGTACTAATTCCTTCGCAAGGGAATTTACAATTTGCTTGCCATTAAGGGGTGCATTAAACCGTTTAAGTCTAGAATCCAGCATTTCCCTAAAAAGATAGCAGAAGAAAGCAAGAAAGTACCTTATAATTCAACTTTCAAATCGTATCTTCGTTTTTAGAGATGAATACTCCTTAATTTTAGATTAAAAAAACTTAGCATCAATGGCTATTAAAGTAGGTGACAAAGCCCTCGATTTTACACTCACTTCGGAGGCAAAAGAAGCAGTAAAATTATCCGCACATCAAGGAAGAAATGTAGTCTTGTTGTTCTTTCCTTTGGCATTCACGGGCGTTTGCACGACTGAGTTATGCACTATGCGCGATGATATTGCGTTTTATCAAGGTTTGAATGCAGATATTCTTGCTGTTTCAGTCGATTCTCCTTTTGCTTTAGAGAAATTCAAAGCAGAACAAAAGCTAAGTTTTCCCTTGCTTTCGGACTTCAATAAGGAGGTTTCTACTGCCTATGGCGCATTGTATGAAAAATTTGCCTTTGGCATGAAAGGAGTTTCTAAGCGAGCAGCTTTTGTGGTAGATAAAGAGGGAACGATTCAGTATGCAGAAGTGTTAGAGAATGCAGGAGAATTACCCAACTTTGATGCTATTAAAGCAAGTTTGTCAGGATTGAATTAGAATATTATATCTAAGATAAAAAATAAGATTTCTATGAATCGCATGTACGAAGATAAATGGTTGAAAGACTTCAATATGCAAGCAGTAGAAGAAGACATTGATATTGACATTGATGTACTGCTGGAAGATGAAATTGAGGAAGATATAGGAACGGGCGGAATGTCCGAACTGATTGTTTATAATGATGATGTAAATACCTTTGACTGGGTAATTCAATGCCTAGAAGAAGTATTAAAGCATAATGTACAACAAGCCGAACAACTGTCTTTATTGATTCATTTTAAAGGCAAAGCAACGGTGAAAACCGCATCAAAACGGCTACTTCGCCCAAAAAAAGATGCTCTAGTAGATAGAGGGCTATCGGCGGTGATAGAAGGCGGTGAAGATGATGATTAGGTAAATGTTATTATCTGATAATATTTCCTTTTTCAAAACTTAAAAAGTAGCAATGCCCATTGGTGGCTTTGCTACTTTTGTTTTTATAGCTTTCCGTTCTACAAAATAAAAACACGAATCAATAATGCCCGTATTCTGGCTACCAGATGATACTATGATTTTCCCCGATCCTGCATTGGCAAACAGTGAAGGCATACTTGCTATTGGGGGCGATTTGTCAGCAGAACGCTTGCTGCTGGCCTATCGTATGGGCATTTTTCCGTGGTTCAATCCCGAAGACCCGATTGTGTGGTGGTCGCCTGACCCGCGCTTTGTACTCTTCCCCGATGACTTGAAAGTATCAAAAAGTATGCGTCCTTATTTCAATAAGGAAAAATTTCAACTTAGCTTCGATACACAGTTCGAAGAGGTGATGAGAAACTGCCAAATCTCCAAACGCAGCGGACAAGCAGGCGGCACTTGGATTACCGAAAGCATGATAGCAGGCTACTGTGAGTTGCATGAATTGGGTTATGCCCATTCCGTAGAGGTGTGGCAAGCAGGCGAACTCGTCGGTGGGCTTTATGGGATTGCACTAGGGATGTGTTTCTTTGGAGAATCAATGTTTGCAAAAGCGAATAATGCTTCTAAATTCGGATTCATTAGCCTCGTGCGCCGCTTGAAAGCAAAGGGTTACGAACTGATAGATTGCCAACAACATACCAAGCACCTCGCAAGCTTAGGTGCTATCGATATTCCGCGCGACCATTTTTTAGCCTTGCTAGAAAAAAAAATAGATGCGCCCACCGAACTTGGAAAGTGGGAATGATTTTTATAGCCTTGCCAAACTACTTTTCGTATATTTTTTCTAAAATAGGAGTTAATTGTTGCGTCCAAAGCGCATAGCCTTTTTCATTCATATGCAATCCATCTGCTATAAAAATATCGTCTTTCACCTGCCCATTTTCTTCTAACATCGACAGCGCACAATCCATATATTCCATATTCGATTTTGTGGTAATATAATTTGCTATTAACTGGTTTCCTGCTTGATATTTATCCCATAGATTCCACCGTGCCAAAGAAGGTTTCATTGAGATGAAAACGAATTTCACATCGGGTAATTTTGTTTCTACTTTGGTTACAAATTCCTGAAAAGAAGCCAAGACTGTTTCAGGGCTTGCGCCTTCGGCTATATCATTTTCTCCGCAATAAAAAACAATAATTTGAGGCTGATGAATAAATAAATAGCGATCCATATACTGTATCACTTCTGGTATAGTCGCACCACCGAAACCTCGGTTTGGGCCACGTAAATCGTCCATATCCTTCGCTAATCCTTTCCACATTCGTATGCTAGAACTGCCCGTGTAGAGGATACCATTAGATTTATAGAATTTTATAGCATCTCCTTTTTCAAAGGCTTGGATTTCTGCTTCAAATCTAGTCTTTATAGGTGATTGCTTATCGTCTTGAACATTGTTTGCTATTGTTTTTTCTGTGGGCGTAGATTCAGTCTGTCCAGCGGGCTTTGATTCACAGGATAGCAAGATCAATCCGCAAATTAGAATGCTATAACATAAGGGAAATCGCTTCATACGTTCGTTTTGTTTAGGCAATCTATTATTGGGAGTTGCCTTATTCTACAAGGTAGATTTTTTTTGTGGAATCAAAGGTATTTTCTATTTTGAAAAAATCTGTAAAACTCTAAAACAAAATAAGAAACAACGCATGAAAAACAAAGTCAAAATAGCAATCATACAAGACGCACCCGTCCATTTCAATTTAGCGGAAAGCTTGCAAAAAGTAGAACAGCACATAGCAACCGCAGCGAAAGGCGGTGCAGAATTGGTAGTGTTCGGAGAAACCTGGCTAAGTGGCTATCCCGTGTGGCTGGATTATTGCACCAATTATTCTACTTGGGGTTTTGAGCCGATGAAGAAAGTCTTTGCACGGATGTATCAAAATTCCTTACGGATACCAAGCACCGAAAGCGAACGACTAAGCGCACTTTGCCGAAAGCATAGCATTACCCTCGTGATAGGTGTGAATGAAGCAAAAGAGCGTGGTATTGGTAGCCGCACCATTTATAATAGCTTATTGATTTTTGATAAGTCAGGCGAACTTGTCAATCATCACCGAAAATTGATGCCTACCTATACCGAAAAACTCCTCTACGGACATGGCGACGGACACGGACTTCGCGCTGTAGATACCGATTTTGGACGCTTAGGCGGCTTGATTTGTTGGGAACACGTCATGCCACTTACGCGCCAAGCGATGCACCGCGAAGGGGACTTGTTTCATATTGCGCTTTGGCCAAATGTCCATGAAATGCTACAAGTGACAAGTAGAAGCTATGCCTTCGAGGGACGTTGTTTTGTGATTGCAGTCGGACAAACGATGCGCGCGCGTGATATTCCTGCGGAGCTAGAAATGCCTACCGAATTCAAGGATAAACCCGATGCTTTTTTGCTACGTGGCGGCAGTTGCATCATCGGACCAGATGGAATGTATCTGCTAGAACCGCAATTTGAAACCGAAGGCATTATTTTCCATGAAATTGATAATCTGGATCGTGCTTTTGGCGAAAGTATGGCTTTGGATGTAACGGGGCATTACAATAGAACGGATGTTTTTAATTTGGATATTAATAAAGCTAGGAAAGAGTAGGGATAGGAGAGAAAAAGCATAGTATATCTACTATCCAAAATCAACATTTCCTCTGCTATCAATTATTGTGATAATTTCTACTTCGATTTCTTCTTCTTGGATGCGATAATAAGCAATAGGGAGTGGAGTAATGACACATTTTCGCAAATCAGGCATTTTTTTAGAAGTTGGAAAAGCATAGGGCATTGTACTAATGGTTTTTATTGAACGATCTAGTTTGGTTAAAAAATTATCACGTACTCGGTTTGACCAACGAGTTTCTAAATATTCAAGCAGATGATCTAACTGTTCGGTTGCTTCTTATGATAAGTAAATTTTATAGGTTTTCATGATTTAGAAGCTTGATATTTCTTAAGATATTTATCATAAGAGATACGTTTTCCTTCATTCAATTGAGAGATTCCTCTTTGAATGCTTTCTTTTTCGCCTTGACGCAAAGTATCCCAAAAATCAACACTAGGCTTCAATAAATTCTCTATTTGATGAATAACACTCTCATTATCTAGTTCTGCTAAATATTCAATAATACTTAATTTTCTAGCTTCTAAGTCTGCTGTCATATTTTTTGTTTTAGAAAGACAATATAACACTTTTTACTGTTCAATGCGATAGGATTAGCAAACTTACTCTCCCCCGAAAAGACGAGCAAGTTTGCCAATTCTCCTTATTCCACCCCCCGAATCGTCATTTCTCCTCGCTCGTTTTGCAGCAGAATTTCCGTTTCCGAGATAATCGTACCCGTTTGTTTCATAACGAAACGTCCCAAATCTACCTCAAATTCAAATTGCCCATCAGGTAGAATTTTCCCATTGGAAATTTCGCGTTCGCCTCTAGGTGTTTCTATTGTTCCAGTCACGGTATCGCCTTCTACTTGGAAGTTGAAGGTTTGCGTCATTTCGCCACGTGGGGTTTGTGCCGTACCTTGCCATTTACCAGAAAAATCTAAAACTTTCCCCACAGGTGCAGCTTTTGCCGAATCACCAGTCTTTGCTTTTTTAGAAGATTTCTTACTGCTAGAGCGTGACTTACCGCCACTACTACGCGAGGAAGAACCGCTGCTGCCACTCATACTACTGCTGCCACCTTGTCCACCGCCTTCATCGCCACCACCCATCACATCATCATTGCGAACAGAACGGGTCTTTTTGCGACTTTCTTGGAAATTCATCTTTCCAAATTTATACGAGAAATTGACACGGATACTTCTATTCAGAAACAGACGATCGGTAGTCTGCGTAAAGAAAGGTGAAACTGTTTCGGAACGCATATTCCAACCTCTGCCTGCAAAGTTTTCCGCAGAAATACCAAAGCTTCCTTTTTCGTTTTTGAGGTCTTTATTGAATCCTAGTGCGTACATCCCATAGCCGCCGCGCCAGCCTTGTAGTTGCACCCGTCGCCCACGCATAAAGGTGAAGGCTTGCATACTCCAACCCTTGTTTAGCTTCATCTGTGTCATTAAGCGACCTCCATAGTTGATGCCTGAATTTTCGGCAGTTTCGCTTTGTCCATTCAGCCCTACAATCTGTCCTTCTAGTCGTGCGTAGTTGGTATTCACACCACCATTTATACTCCAATTGTCGGTAATATCAATTTTGGCAAAAATATTCACTCCCGTTGCTTGTTCTTTACCAATGTTATCATAGGTCGTGAAAATCGCGCCTGATTCGTCATTGAGTGGATAGCGGATTTGATTGATTGCATTATCTGTGAAGCGTGTAAAGAGCGAAATATTGAAGTACGTCTTATTCACCATGCCACTATACCCCAATTCGATATTGTCGGTGAGTTCAGGCTCTAGACTAGGATTTCCTGCTTGTATATCTTGACTGTTCGACACATTCACATTAGGATTCAATTGGCGCAAGCCCGGACGCTGAATTCGACGACCATAGCCCAATTTGATGGTACTATAATTCGCGAGTCGCTTAGAGATATTTATACTTGGTACGAGATTATCATAGTCCGGAATGTCAATAGTTTCTCCATCTTGCGTGGCATTGATGGCGGTTTTCTCATAGCGCGCACCGACTTTGAACGTCAATTTACTTGGCGTAGAATAAGTATAAGAGGTATAAGCTGCCGATACATTTTGTTCATAATCTAAAGTACCCGCAGGGCGATTCGGATCGAGTACAAAGTCGCCTCCAGCTTCTGCAAATAAGTAGGAAAAATCGCTATCTACCTGACGAAAGATACCTTTACCGCCTACTTCAAACATTTGGTTGTCACCAATCGGTGTTTGAAAATCGGTTTGGAAGGTGAATTCTTGATTACGACTGGCGTTATCGTTTTTCAGGCTGTTTAAAATGACTTCATCTTCAGTCAAGTTGTCAGAAATAAAGTTATTGCTTCCATCGCGAATACTATAAAGCGAGGAAATACTCCACTCTTGGTTTTCTTTGAAAATTTTTAGATAATCCAAATTCGCATCTATACTATTGGAACGATTTGTGCCATCAATATTCCTTAGGAAGGTATTATTTAGCACATTATCACGCGAAAGTTCGGTGGTTTGCAATTGGTCGTTCGAGAAGGAGCGAATACCGTAACGAACACCACCAGAAAGAAATTGGGTGTTGTCAATATCATAATCTAAGCCCAAATTGTAACGTCCAAAAATACCATTATTTTGTGCCTCCGAGAATTGGCTACTTAGGTTCTCAATACCATCCTCTAGGGTGATTTGTTCTAGCGTATTTTCTGAAGGTGCATAAAATGCCCGTCCTCGACCACCTAGCGTCATACCGAATTTACCTTTACGCAAGCTACCATTTAGTCCTAAACTAGAGCCGCGCAAACCGACTCCTGTATTGACATTCAAATAATAGCCTTCCAGATTATTTCGCTTCGTGATGATATTGATGATACCACCTGAACCCTCTGCATCATATTTTGCCGAAGGCGATGTGATTACTTCTACTTTTTTTATCATATCGGCAGGCATCATTTTCAGGGCATCGGCTACATTATCTGCCATGATAGTCGAAGGCTTATTATTGATAAGCACTCGAATATTGGACGTTCCGCGTAGCGTGACATTGCCTTCCAAATCGACTTGCAGTAGGGGTACTTTGCGTAGTACATCTGCCGCATCGCCGCCTTTAGCAAGGTCGTCTTGTTCGGCATTGTACACCATTCTATCCACCTTTTCTTCTATTAAGGTGCGTTCGCTTTTCACAATCACCTCATCAAGCGTGGCTGCGGCTGCGGAAAGGCGGATTTTCCCTAGCGAGACATTCTTCTCACGCTTCATTTCCACATCTTCCAAGATCAAATTTTCGTAGCCGAGAAAGGAGATTTCGAGTTTATAGATATTGTCTTTGAGTTCATCAATAACGAATTTTCCGTTTTCATCGGAAATAGAGCCACTTATCAATTCCTCTGTTTCTTGGATGTAGAGTGATACGGTTGAAAATTCCACGGCTTTGCCCGATGTTTCATCAAGGACAACACCTGTGATTTTTCCAATTCCTTTCTTTGGCTGCTGCCCTCTGCCGCCACCTGGGCGTTGAGCTTGGGCAAATTGGAAAATTAGGCTAACAATCGTGAGTAGTAAAATCTTTTTCATATTGGTATAATTCAATCTTTGCGTAAAGGTTCACTTTTTAGACAAGATGCAGAAATGAATTCTTCCATCATTAACAAGCTATTAACATAAGTACGCACTACTTACTATATTTTGAAGACTAAATCAATTCCTTGAAGTGCGAAATAAGACATGAAAATTTCCTCTTCATACCGTAATAAAATCAGGAGGAAATACCCGCTCTAAAAAATAGAAAAAGCTCCATATTTTTTATTCTTTAATCGCCTGAATAACAAGCTAGATAAGGCAATTTTATTCCTTGGTTTGAATTTTTTTTCGCAAACGTTTGTTTAGAAAAGTACATTTTTGTTAAATCAATCGTATCATTTCGGTAAATAGTATAAAATAAATGAAGGTAGAAGAACTGTAATTGGCTAATAAGACTATTTTTGCTTATTCGAGCAAGAAGGAATACTTTTCAACTACTACATTATTACTTTAAACACGTACTATGGCATTTAAAATAACAGATCATCAGAATACTAAGATTGTTGCAACTATAGGGCCTGCATCCAGTAGCTATAAAATGCTATTGAAACTAGTGAAAGCAGGCGTAGATGTCTTTCGACTCAATTTTTCGCATGGTACACATGAAGACCATAAGAAGGTAATTGATAATATTTTAAAAATCAATGAAGACTTTGGAACGCACATTAGTATTCTTGCTGATTTGCAAGGTCCAAAACTACGGGTAGGCGAAATAAAGGACAATGCCTTAGAACTCACCGAAGGGCAAATTATCACCTTCACGAATCAGGAATGCATCGGCACTGCGGAGAAAATATATATGGGCTATAGCCAGTTTCCAGAAGATGTGAGAAAGGGAGAAAAAGTGCTGATAGATGATGGAAAAATAGAGCTAGAAGTAGTAGAAACAAACCGTATAGATACGGTAAAATTGAAGGTGACAAATGGTGGTACTCTTTCTTCACGCAAGGGGGTTAATCTGCCAAATACCAAAATTTCACTCCCTTCGATGACGCTAAAAGATGAAAAAGACTTAGCTTTTATCCTGACACAACCTGTCAATTGGATTGCCCTTTCCTTCGTGCGTACTGCGGAAGATATGAAAGACCTGAATAAGCGAGTACAGGCAGCAGGACATCGCGCTAAAGTATTAGCAAAAATAGAAAAACCCGAAGCCATTGCTAATATTGACAAAATCATAAAACACTCGAATGCGATTATGGTAGCGCGTGGCGACCTCGGTGTGGAAGTGCCAATGGAACAACTACCAGTGCTTCAAAAAATGATTATTCGCAAATGCATTCAGCGCGCACGCCCTGTAATCGTAGCGACGCATATGCTGGATAGTATGATCTCTAATATGACTCCGACACGTGCCGAAATTACGGATGTAGCAAATGCTGTACTCGATGGTGCAGACTGTGTGATGTTAAGTGGCGAAACCTCCGTAGGGAAACATCCTGTGAAGGTGGTAGAAGCGATGAACAAAATCATAGAAGAGGCCGAAAAGCATTACGCAATAGAAGATAAGCGTCCGAAAGCATCGAAAAAATCGCGGACATTTGTGTCGGATGTGGTGTGTTTTAGTGCTTCTAAAACGGCAGATGAAATCGGGGCAAAAGCGATTATAGGAATGACGACTTCGGGCTATACCGCCTTCAAATTGTCGAGCTTCCGCCCGAAATCGAAAATCTATGCCTTTTCGGATCAGAAATATATGCTGAAAACGCTCAACTTGGTGTGGGGCGTGCGCGGCTACTACTACGATAAATTCACGACTACTGACGAGACGATTGCTGATGTGGCTGCTATCTTGAAAGAAAAAGGGCGCGTGAAAAAAGGGGATCTTATTGTGAATACAGGTAGCATGCCTATTGGTCGCCGTTATCGAACAAATATGCTGAAAGTGACCTTGATAGAATAAGGGTTTAAAAATAATGACTGCCCTAGTGCATCAAAATCTAAGTTCTTACCATATTAAACTTGGTCTTTTTTCACTGCTATTCGTTGAAGAACCACTCCTTTAGCTAAGGCTAAAGTCGTGAACCTTCGTCTTAATCAGTAAAAAAATACACATCGTTTAATATGGTAAGAACTTAAATTCTGATGCCCTAGAAAATAAGTAGCATGAGCTGGATAAAGAATCTAGTTGATGCTATTTTTTTGCACCCTAAATCCTACGCCAATAACCTACTAAGGGATTGTTCAAAAAATAAATCCTCTTTTGATTTTACAAATTAAACCAAGACTTCAGACCTTTGCAGTTGCTACGTTTTGTTTTTTTTTGTAAAATATCGAATTTATTTTTTGAATGGCACTAAGCTGCTCATAAGTGCGTTTCTAAATTAGAACACAATCAAAACCCACACACTTATGAATCTTCTATTAAATAAGCACTCGGCCACTACAAAGCGTTCTTCCTTTCTATTTTTCATCGCTATTCCCTGCCTATTTGCCTGCAACAATACCGAAGATTTTGAACAATTGGATACCCTGCTTGGGAAAGAGTGGCGTTTGGTTGCCCTCACTCGCAATGGTATAGATGTCACCGAAGCCTGTGATTTAGATGATGTTCTTCGATTTGAAACCATCTCCGATTTTCAGTATGATATAGGTGCATTAGAATGTTTAGAGGAGGAAAATATAGAAACAGAAACGAAGAAGTGGAGTATGCGGGATGACCATTCTGTAATTCGATTAGTGTTTAAGTTTAAAATGGATGGGCGAGCAGCTAGAGGCGATTTTGTGGAGTATTGGGAGATTGTTCATTTAACAGAAAACATCCTAATCATGCAAGATGCTTTAGCCGAGGGGAATAATCAAATTCCAGTTGTGCGAGAGTATGAGTTTTAAGTAATTCCCAATAATAAATTGCACATTTATGAAATAGAAAATAAATTCTCTTCGACTTTATTTACTTTCACGTATCAGTTTTTTTTGTTCATCAGTCTGTTACAATACCGAATACTTTGAGCAATTGGATATCCTGCTTGGAAAGGAAAGTTATGATACTAATCCACATTCAAATCTTCCAAATAAATTTGTGATACACCCCATTGATAGCAAGCCCATTTCAATGTTCTGAATAACTATTTGAGTTTCCTTTTTTCAAAAATAGGTAAAAAAACCTGTTTTTGAATATCCGTAATTTATCGCTAAAAAATAGTGTCCTAAAGCCGAATCTTTGCTTTCGTAAAGAGTAAGGTCTTGTGCGCCCCGACCACATCAAAATGTGGTGGTAGATGGGGCGAAAAGGCATTTACTTTGTACTTGAAAATAAAACAGAGATTATGAGAGCATCCATCAAATTTTTATACCTCCGCATTTCAATTGCCCAAACCCTAGATAATTGGATGGATAATGCCATATTATTCAATCCGAATGCGCCGCCTAATGTTCAAGCATCGAGTGAAAAAAGGAATGCTTTATGCTACTTATCATAAGCTTCTTTTTCATTCGGAAGCTAATATCGTTCATTCGGAAAGGCAAAGTAGCCGTTGGGAAACAAATGCTTGTATCCTCCTCGAAGAAACCCCAACTTTGACTTGAGAAATTAAGAACAGATTTAGGAAAATGTAATTTTTTATTGAACAGGGGTTACCTTTTTCTAGTCTTGCAATAAAAGAGCAAATACTAAAAATTATTCTTAAAAGAAAACGAAATGAAAACAAAAGAAATCGCTCTATATCGAGTTAACATCCCTTTTAAGACTTCCATAGACCACCACCTCAAGAAGCGCGCGTATTCGGAATCTATAGTACTTGAATTACAGACTGCCGATGGACGAATTGGCTACGGAGAAGGCGCGCCAAGAAGCTACGTGACAGGAGAAGACACGGAAATGATAAGAGAACAAGCGGCCAGTGCTTTGCGTCCTTTACTCAAGCTAGAAAGCAATAGCTTGAATAGTATTGAACAAGTCGTGCGTAGAATTCAGCAAGACTACCAACTCCCTGCGCTTGCAGCAGCTGTCGAAATGGCATTATTGGATATTTGGGGGCAAAAAAATACTTGTTCTCTATCCAATAGTTTTGGGTTTAACAATAATTTTACACCTATTTATTCTGCGGTGCTTCCTTTTTTGCCCCTTGAAAAAATGAATAAATGGGTGCAACTGGTAAAGACAGTCGGTTTTCAACAAATTAAGCTAAAAGTAGGTCATGCTAATGATGAGCAATATTTAGCCCTTCTCCGAAAAGAGTTAGGCGAGGAGGTAGATATTCGCTTGGATGTTAACCGGGCTTGGACCTTGGAGCAGGCACGCGAAAAAATTCGCGCCTTTGAGAAATACAATATTAGTAGTATCGAAGAGCCACTATCCACCGCCGAATTATATCAGCTCCCTCTGCTGAGTCAGGAAGTGGATACCCCTATCATGCTCGATGAATCCGTTTGTTCGATGACACAAGCGGCCTATTATAGCAACAACATACCTGCGCACAAACTGCGCTTCAACCTGAAGCTTTCCAAAATGGGAGGCGTATTAAAGACTTCAAAGGTACATGCCTTTGCGCTGGCGCATGGCATCAAATGTCAGCTTGGATGTAATGTAGGCGAAACAGCGATTTTAAGCGCAGTAGGGCGTGTTTTTGCACAGCATCATCCACTCATTGCATTGGAAGGTTCTTATGCTACCTACTTTATGGAGAATGACATAGGAAAGGAGTGCGTTGCCTTCGGGAACTTTGGCATAGCAGCACCTATTGTGAATGATGGAATTGGTGTGACCATAGATAAAGAAAAATTAGAACAATATAGTCAAGTAATTTATACCTCCCTCAATAATTATATGCCAATAGCGGCATAGCTTAGCTCGACTTTAGCCATTGGCAGTTAGCTTTTGGCTTTTAGCTACAAGTGTTTATAAATCAGATATTTAGTTTTATCACGCTCGTTGTTTTACAAGGAGTGTAAGAAAATAACCTT
>CALGLY010000010.1 GCA_937959095.1 uncultured Saprospiraceae bacterium | reverse complement strand
ATCTATGTTTTTATCTACTGTAATATAGAAGTCGAAGGCTTGCCGCTGACAGAATTGTTCAAGTTTCAGGTATTCCTCTAAGGTTTCTACTTCTTCTTTTAACGCAATCATTTGCTTTCTAGAATTATTCAAAATATTTCGCATCAGCTTCGCAAAGGAATTAATTTGATCGCGTGCGCGGGTATAATTATGATCCGTCACTAAGGAACGAATTCCTGTCAAGGCATTGAAAATAAAATGCGGATTCATTTGTAATTGTGCCGCTTTTTGTTCCAATTGAAGCAATCTGTTTTGAACTTCTAATTCTGCATGTCGCGCTTGTTCTCGTTTCTTGACGCGCCGAATTAGCCACCATGTCAGTAAGCCAATGAGTAAGAGACTGCCTAGTACTACACCTACTTGAAACCCGCTTTCTTGCCAAAAAGGAGTAGCGATTTTAAAAGGTGCAGTCAAAGCTTCGCTCCACGCACAATTCCCAATAGCTGCTTGCACTGCAAATTTATAATCGCCTGGTGGCAAATTCGCATAATTGACCGATTGGGTAGTGGAAGGAGGTGACCACGCACTATCTGTCCCTTCGAGTTTCCAGCGATACTTGATGTTGTCGGCTTGTATTTGAGAAACGGCTTTGAACCCAAAACTCAAATGATTTTGACGATGAGGCAGTTCTAGCCCTTTCGCAATGCCTCCTTCTTGCCGCTGATAGCTTGCCCATTTCGTGGCAGCTAGTGGTTTATAGAATAATTCGGTACTTGTGAAATGTACTTTCGGAAGGACACAAGCAGTCTGATCTTCGCCTTTGGTGTAGTGCGTGAGTCCATTCATAGTGCCAAACCAAATGCCTCCCTTTGCGTCGAGGGTAGCGGCTTCGTGGCAGGTTTCTATTCCTAAAAAGCCTTCTTCTTTGCCGTAGTGCCGCACCTTTATGACCTTTCCGAGATTATCGGTTTGTATTTTATCTACCCCGTTTTCACTACCTGCCCAAATATTATCGTCCTTATCGGCAAGTAATAAATAAATGTTTTGAGAAGTCGTTGGTTGTATATCGGAGAGCTTGGTGAATTCGGGTTTTGTATCCGCCCAATTTGCAAAGTGTACGCCATCGCCTTTCGTGCCAATCCATATTTTTTTGAAGCCATTGAAGGCTAAAGAACGAATAGGAACGCTCGGAATGCCATTACCACTATTGAAAATCGCCTTTACTTTGCCCTCTTCCAAAAAGCCGACTTCCCCTTTGATTGTTCCAAACCATATTCTACCTTCTTCACCCAATTGCAAAGCCGTGATGCGTCGAGTGGGCAAACCTGCTTCTAAGCCATAGGTCGTGATTTTGTAGTCGCGGTAATTTAATTTTGAGACTTTGAAAATCCCATGGCTATAAGTAGCGCCCCAAATATTGCCATCTCTATCGGTTAGGAGTTTTACAATCCAATCGGAAGGTAATCCATCCTTCGCTCTAAGGTGGAAAAAGCCAGTGGTATCTACCATCGCTATTCCTTTCCCTTCTGTTCCAATCCAGATATTTTGTAAGCTATCTTTGCAGAGCGTTTTGCATTTCGTTCCTCTGAAAAGGGCATCATTAAGAGGTTGTTGAAAACCATCGGCATTAAATTTCTGAATTCCTTTAGTCGAAGTCGCCGACCATATATTGCCTATACTATCTACTAGCACCGCATAGACACGACTTCCCGATAAGCCATCTCTCTCTGTGAAATGTTGAAAATTCTGTTTCAAAAAACAACTAATTCCACCACCCGAAGTCGTCAGCCAAAGCCGCTCATTATGATCCCTCAAAAGTTGGCGGATATGATTGTGTGGTAAGCCCTGTGCTTCTGAAATAACGCTTATTTCATCTTTAATCGGATTGATACGTACTAAGCCTCGGTATTGCGTTCCGACTAGAATACTTTGCACATTTTCATAGAAAATTGTCCGTGCCATAGAGAGGGCAGGCGATTTGATGGATTCCACTTCATCGGGTCGATCTGGGTCTAGTTTTATCACACCGCTATCCGAAGCAGCCAACCAAAGTTGCCCGCGTCTATCTTCCGTGATGCCAAAGACAGTCGCGCCTTCCCAATAGCGTTCTGCTTTTTCTGTAATGTTCCAAAGTCCATCTTCTGCCCCTAGCCATACTTGATTTTTGGTGACATGAAAGGAATAGGAAGGCGTATAATCCAGAATGTCATTAAGACGGATTTTTTTTAAGACTACACTATCCGAAAGCGTAGCATAAACACCATTATTCGTAGCAAATAAAATGCGCTTATCTGGATGCTGCGCAATGGCATTGACTTGCTTATCGAAGCCTTCGACTACCTGAAAGCGCTGCCCATCGAAACGACAAAGCCCTTTATTTGTGCCTATCCAAAGAACATAATCCTTCTCCTGATAAATAGCATGAATAAAATTGGATGGCAAACCATCGGCAGTCGTGAAGGTTTCAACGCTTTGCCCATCGAAGCGAGCGAGTCCACCGCCTTGTGTTCCAAACCATAGATACCCACGACTATCGCTTGCCCCACACCAGACCTGCGACTGCGGCAAACCCTCCGCAATACCAAAATTGCGAAAGTTGTAGGGTTGCGCGGTGCTACTTAGTGTTAGCAATATGCCTGTGAGTAATCCTATTATGCGGGACGTGCTTGGGTGCATGGATTTAAATTGTGTGCTAATTTAAGAATTCTGAATTAATGAACTTCATATTTCTTAGTGTCAATCAAAATACGGAAACAATATTATTTTTTGACTGCTTATCAACTGAACTTACCGCACTCGATAGAGCAAAGATTTAGTTTGTCCAATTAAAAAGAATTGATTTTTTTCCGTTATCAACTTTATAATTTTGAACCTTCTAAATGCTTCATAAACATTTGATAAACACGATATTTTCCGTGTTTTGGTGTCGAAAATAGCAAGTTCATGGCAGTCTTTGCTTTTGTGGTTATGATTAAAATTTAGATAGATAAGTTTTTGTTCAGGATTATATAGCATCTGATTAATTGCTTTTCGCTTTATGGTACGAGCAACTACAATGTCTTCACTTGAAATTATACTCCCATCATCTAAACGATAAGTGGATAAAAGACCATTACCATTGTCATAACTATAAAGTCTATTGTCTTTTTCATCAATTATGAAATATATGCTAGTAGAATATCCAAGTTTCTTACTCCATATCCTTTTTCCACTATCATTAATTAGTGCTAATTCATCGAAATTATGCAAGACAACGTAATGTTCAGAAGCATAAAAATTAGATACTAC
>CALGLY010000009.1 GCA_937959095.1 uncultured Saprospiraceae bacterium | reverse complement strand
ATGAATTCCCGTTGTCCTTGCGCTCTCCACTTCTCCCCTTCTGTAATCTGAATACGAACGGCTTTCGTGAAGATCACGACACCCACCAAGACAAGCATAAAGAGTACAATGTATACTCGTATTAATACTTCATTCTTGATCGGAGTTTCTGCCATTTTTTTTAGATTTGAGATATTAGATTTGAGAAGTGAGTCTCTATAGACTTTTGCTTTTCAAATCTTTAATTCTACTAACAACTTTATCGTTTCGTCCCTTTGGAACTTTCTATTCTTCTATTTCTTTTTTTACTATTATCTTCTTTGGTGCGGTTTTGCTAGGGTAAATGCCGAGGCTTTTTACACTCTTTGCTATTTCCGACTTCTTGCTATTGTACATCACTTCTGCATTGACGGCATTATATACGCGCCTTAATTCTTTCAAATCCTCTTGATGCGCTCTGATTTCACGTATGCTGTGCCGAGCATAATGATTATTGGCGATGTAAATAGTAGCTAAAAACCCTAAAAACAATACAAAGGGCAGATTCTTGAGTACCCATGCGGCACTCTTACTGCTCACAGCAGTCATTTCTGCAAAGGTTTGTTTCTGTTGTTTTCTTGCCATTTTAATATAGATGTGAGATTATTAGATTTGAGACTTCTTATTCATTGTCTCAAATCTCTCCCGACAACTATCGGGGCTTAATATCTCTTGTCTGATTTATCCCCAATCAAAGCCTTCCGTTGTTACATCTAAGCGTTGGGCGATGCGAAGTTTCGCGCTCCTTGATCTCGGATTGCGCTTAATTTCAGCATCACTTGGTAGGACTGCTTTTTTAGTCAAAATTTTGAAGGGACGAAATATTGCGCCATAATAATCGCGCTGTACTTCGCCTTTAATATTTGCTGTCTTGAAAAAATTCTTTGCCATTCTATCCTCTAGGGAATGGTACGCGATGATAACCAAGCGTCCGCCTGGTCGTAGTACTTGGAAAGCTGCTTTGAAGAAGTCCTCCAATGCGCCCATCTCATCATTTACTTCGATGCGAAGAGCTTGGAAGACTTGCGCGAGGTAGCGCGGTTTCAGTCCTTTAATGTACGGCTCAATAAATGTTAAAAAATTGCCAATCGTATCAAAAGGCTTCACTTGTCGCTCCTGTACAATAGCTTGTGCTAATGTTTTTGCATTTCTAACTTCGCCATACGCGCTCAATATGCCTTGCAGATGCTCGGCGGTGTACGTGTTCAATATTGTAGTAGCTGTTCGGTCACTATGTTGATTCATCCGCATATCGAGCGCGGCATCGAAACGAAAGGAAAAGCCCCTTGCTGCTTCGTCGAGTTGGTGTGAAGACACCCCCAAGTCGGCTAAGATTCCATCCACTGCTTCTACTTGATGCAGTTTCAGAAAACGAGCCATATGCCTAAAATTGGCTTGCACGAAGGTAAATTGCTTATCCTCTAACGCATTTTGTAGTGCATCTTGATCTTGATCGAAGCCGAATAATCTTCCGTTTTCATTTAGTTGGTCCACTATGAGGCGACTATGCCCACCTCCACCGAAGGTAGCGTCTACATAAGTGCCTTCTGGCTTGATCGCAAGTGCATCTACACTTTCTGTTGCTAATACAGGACTATGGTACATATTCAATAATTGACAATTAATGATTGATAATTGGCAACGCTTGATTTATGTCTTATATCTCGTATTTTCATTAGCACTAAGTTTCAAAGAACTAGTCAGCAGCAGGACTAAAGACAGATTCTGCTAAATCAGAAAAATTTTCAGGTTCATCATCTATGACATTGTCATATTTGCTTTTTGCCCAAATTTCTACAATATCATCCATAGCAGAAAGTACTACGTCTTTATCTATCCCTGCGTGTTCGAGTAGTGATTTTTTTATCAGAAGTCGGTCTGCACTATCAATTGTTACTTCTTGCGCTCCTCTATAAAAGTAGCGTTTGAATTTTCGATTCTTCTCGATATAAGTATTCAATTGATTAACTTCAGCAGACTTTGCTTCCCAAACTTCCATTGGATATAACACTAGGCAGTTTTCAAAACCTCGGTTCAGGACAAAGGTTTTTGACTTCTCCTCCTCGAATTGATTGAGCAATGCAGAAGGAAGCCGCATGCGCCCTTTTGCATCAATCTTACAATCATATTCTCCGAGTAACTGTCGCATAAAGTGTTATATGTGATAGCATATTTTAGTAGTAAAATACATTTTACTACTAGAACATACTTTAAAAACCCACTATTTGATTCAAAAATAGAGGATTTTCCCACAAATTACCACTTTTCGACACCAAAATTAACACATTGTGGAAAAGTTTATTGCTTTTATTAGGCTTATTACTTGTTTTTAAATTTTCTGTTTTATAAATACAAATATAACATATTATGTTTAAAAAGTATTTTTTTGATAGAAATACAGTACATAATATTCACAAATTTGAATTTGAACCGTTTCTATAAGGATAAATAAAGGAAGGATAAAAGAATAAATCACCAAACATCAAAACCATGAGATATTGTATTCCTCTTACTAGTAGAAAAGAAATAGTTCGCTTTTTCGTATTTCTTATCAGTTGCCTATGCGCTACTCTATTATTTAGTCAAACTACCTTTCAAGGAAAAATGGTAGTAGATGAAAATCGTCTTTCTATTTCTTCTATTACGAGCTTGAATAATACCTTTTTCCTTTTAGGAGGAGAGCCTAATATCGTCAATGGAAAGATCTACTTTTCGGCTATTGATAGTAATGGACAATTACTGTGGACGAAGCATTATCAATCGAATAATTTTTCCTTTGTGGAAGGAGGTATTTTCCCTACAAAAGATGGCAATCTCATTGCGGTTATCTATGTAGCAGATGAACCTGAAGAAGGAAATTCAGTTGTTTTTGTGGAAACGGCATTGGTAAAAATAAGTCCTGGTGGTGATGTACTATGGAATTATGTCATGAAAACATCAGCTAATACACCAAGATACTTCTATGACCTTAGTGAGACACCAACAGGAGATTATGTATTGGCTGGAGGAAATGTATTATTGAAGATAAATAGCAATGGAGAAAAGATTTGGGAAAAAATACTAACACTAGGGGATGACTTTGTGGGCTACCAAACAGTAGCACTTGAGGATAATAGTGTAGTAATAGTCGGTCGAAAACCTAGAACAGATTTTTTCGGGAGTAGTGCCATTTATATGAACACTATTCTCTGTAGAGTAGATGAAACAGGCACTGTGGTCTGGACAAAAGCAATAGATGGTATTCGCGCTACTAGTATTGATTTATTACAAAATGGTCAATTGCTAGTTGGAGGTTTTGCCCTACGCGATTTACAACAATTGAAATTACTTTATCTGGACAAAGATGGAACGCTATTGGATGCTAAGAAAATTCCTGTCCGTAGTCGCATCTCTTTTCGACATACTAAAGTGCTAGAAGATGGTTCTTCTTTAACCTATCATTACGGTGCTAAAGAAAATATACTCCTCAAGATGAAACCATCAGGAGAGATAGAATGGGGAAGAGCATATCCTAATGTAGTCAATACGAACCTAGGATTTGATGAATTTAATATCTTCAATCTAGGAAATGTAATTGCTGCTACAACCAATGGAGCGTTTTTGGCTTTAAACAAACAAGATGACATTAATGAATCATTAGGCGACGTACTCATCAAAATGGATAAATTTGGAAATTTAGAACATTGTTATCATACTAATGTATGTATCGAAAGTTCCTCTTTTGATTTCCCTCCTATTCTAGCAATGGATGTTAGTAGTAGTAATTTTACAGGTTCGCGTTCTGCTACTCCTACGCCTACCTTGGCAGAACTTGCAATAGTAACAGGAGATCGTATTTTATACGAATGCAGCAAAATTGACCGCCCTAGTCCTTATTTTGCCGTACCAGATACCCTTTGTAGTAGTGGTATGTTTCCTGTAGATAGTCTTTGCCAAGACGAAGCCAATAGCTGGCAATGGCGAATAGATGGAGAGGCCTTTAGTACTATTCCTCAACCTTCAGAAGTGGCTTTTAATACGATAGGACAGCACCAAATTGAGCATATTATCATCACGGAAAATTGTAGAGATACCTTCACTCGAATGGTGGAAATAGTAGCCCCTCCCAACTTTGATATAGGCGATGATCTTACGCTTTGTGATAACAATCCGATAGAAATTGATATTAATCAAAATAATCTCCGAAATTATACTTGGAGCGATAGTGTGATAGGCGCAGTGCGTACTATTGACAAAGGAGATACCTACACCGCCTTTGCGGAAGATGACTATTGTCAAGTATCGGATGCACGTAGTATTCGTTTTATAGATGATTTATTCCCTGAAAATCCTATTCAATTAGGCAATGATACTAGCATTTGCCAACAATTGTCCATCACACTAGATATTACGCATCCCGATGCTAGTGATTATAGCTGGACAGATGGTTTCAAGCAAGCAAGCCGCAGCATACAACAAGCAGGTACTTATGTAGCACAAGCCACCATAGAGGGTTGCATTTTTCAAGATGCAATCACGATACAAACCGAAGA
>CALGLY010000008.1 GCA_937959095.1 uncultured Saprospiraceae bacterium | reverse complement strand
TCTTTTTACGGATGGTGCTCACTTAAAGAGAAATAAGATTGAAGAAGCGTTAGCTACCATCGATTTGTTGGCTGGCAAGTAGTCAGAAAAAAAATAGAATCCAATTAGTAGCTAGTTTATTTTTGACTCACTACTTAAGTAGAGGATTAGTACATAAATATGAAACGGAAACAGATAGAACTTGTAGTAGTAGATTTACCGAAAGTAGGTATGTGCAATTTATTGTTTAATTGGGCAAAAGGCTTAGTCTTAGCACATACCAACAACCTACCACTAGAAGTGTATGGCTGGAGTCAGTTTTATCCTGGTCCTTGGCTAAGAGGGGAGCGGATAAAACGAGCTTATGGTAAATACTTTAAGTCTAGTCAAACATTTGCGAATAGGCTTAGGTATCAATATTTCAATTTTTTTTCTAAAGATAATCTATTAGATAACCCCCCACTAGATGTAGACTTATCGGATACGGATGCTAAATTTGTTCGGTATCAATATATTCCAATACCTAAAAAAGAAAATTTTTTCACAGACTTTCACGTGCATCGAGCCTTTATCAAAGAGGAATTGCTGAAAATGGTGCGCCCTAAGTATCATGAAACGTTAAAAGATCTTCCTAAGGTAGGCATCGCTCTACACATTCGTCGCGGCGATTTTGTAAGTCGTCGTCCTGATATGGTTACCAAAAACGAATACTTTATTGAGGGAGTAAAGCGTATTCGAGCGCAACAGCAAAAATCCATCCCTGTGACAATATTTTCTGATGGATATCCTGAAGAATTTGAAGATATACTTCAACTTGGAAATGTGAGCTTTGCTGGTAAAAACCCAGACATCGTAGATTTACTCTATTTGAGTTCTGCCGATGTGATTTTTACCTCGCTTTTAAGCACATTTAGCTATTGGGCGGCCTTTATCTCAGAAGCTGATATTATTCTACATCCCAATCATATAGGAGGTTCTATCCGAGCTGAAGATTATGATGGTTTTGAAGGTGAGACAGATGCTTATATTAATTATCTCAAGTCTTCTAAACATCAGAACGTATCCTCCTAAGGGCTTGAAGATTGCAAAAGAACGAACCCTTAAAACCATAGGATAGTAGTAAATATGAATCTCAATATATACGGGGTAGGGCGTTCTGGTACGAAAGTGGTGCAACTTTATCTTTCCTATTTGATAGCAAAGAAGTGTGGTCGCGTCAAAATTAACTATGAACCCTACTATTGGCAACATCGGCACTTGAAACATCCTAATTATGAAGGTATTAATCTTCATGTAAAAAGCCCACAATTTATACATCTACACGATAAATTGGCTGATAGGCATAGGAGATTTCTAGAACAAATGCAAGCTGTAGAAGAAGTACCTACTATCACGAAATTTATCCGTGGAAATGGGCGGATGGAGAAAATTAATGAACTATTATCTCCTGATTGGAATATTCTAGTATTTAGAAAATTGGTTGATGTATTAGCATCAGTAGGCCAGCAGCCATTCAATTTTTATAGTGTTGGCCATCGTTTCGAACAGTCTTTTTGGAAGGGACTCAAAAAAGAAATTCTACAAGAACCGAAATTTGAGTCTATTTATCATTTGGTGCATAGTGCTAAGGATTCCATGCTGAAAAATGCCATTTACTGGTATGTGATGAACTTGGATGTTTTAGATAATCAAGTGCAGAATAAAGTGATTGTCCGATACGAATTTTTTAAGGAAGATTTATCCTATTTGAATACTAGACTTCAACTAGAAGGTCTCTCAACACTTGAAAAGAGAATAGATTTATTTAGAGGTAAAAAAATTCACTCTAATAGTATATTAGAAACTAAAGATATAGACCTTTCATCTAATGCTTTATACCCCAAAATTATTTATTTCCTTCTCAGGAAATATCCTTTCTATCAGCCTAGATCGAAGGATATAGGTACTACGGATTTTGCTAAAGCGGAGGAGGAAATAAAAGTATCTAAGTTAGGAGGAAATAATTCAAGTAATTCCAAAGATGCTTTAGTATTGGAGCAAAGGCAAGAAATTGTATTTCTACAACAAAAAATGACAGAGAAGTTGAATATTGCAATAGCATCAACTAATGGAATAGGAAAAGAATAATCTACCATTCTGGCGGATTTTTTCCTTCTGTCTTCGTTAAAAAACCTCGCCATCTTTGGTAGGTTATTAATTGCCTACTCCCTAATCAAAAAGATAAGAAATGAAAAGAGCAATAGAAAGTTTCATAAAGAAAAATAGAAAGTCAGATTTGTTAAAGAAATTTTCTACTAACTATCCAACATTGGCTTATTATACCGTGTATTTACCTGTAAATTATGTAAGATTCAGTAATGAAAGAAAACTAGAAAACGGAAAGGCGGTCAGTAGTTCGGAGAGTTCAAGCATTATTCTTTTTACCATTCAAAAATGTGCATCTACATTAGTGACGAAGATTCTAAAAGAGTTATCCACTAGCAAAGGAATGGTGCATATTGATTTTGATAGCTACTATACTACGGTTTCGCCTAAAAAGTATGAGCTGTTTAATGATGAGACTTTTCAGAAAAACGCCTTAAAACCTAAAGGGTATTATTATGGAGCATGGCGACACTATCGGACGGTGCCTAATATAGAAAATTATAGAGTCTTACTTATTCTAAGAGATCCTAGAGATGTACTTACGTCTATGTATTTTTCTAATGCATATAGTCATAGTCCAGTAAGTAAAAAATTAGTAGAAAAGAGAACGTCTGTTCGTGAAATGGATATTGAAGAATTTGTATTACAAAAAGCGCCTTTAATCAAAGATAGATATGCAGACTATATCCAACACTTACTGAACAAACCATCTGTACTTTTTCTTCGATATGAAGATATGGTGGGGGATTTTCCGACTTGGATCAATGAATTAGCTGCTCATACATATATGGATGAGAAGGA
Source organism: uncultured Saprospiraceae bacterium (assembly GCA_937959095.1). Lineage (GTDB taxonomy): Bacteria > Bacteroidota > Bacteroidia > Chitinophagales > Saprospiraceae > JAAUTG01. Next base: position 6,920 of record CALGLY010000008.1, on the reverse strand, counting down.
GGATATCATACAGCATTTTATTGAAAGCCTTTCTTTTAAAGTGGAAAAAGAAGATAAACACTCTCACATTAGAAATATCCAACCAGGTGATTATTTACGGAAGTTATCCAAATCTACTATTGAAGAACTCAATGCTATTTTTGGCACTATATTAACAGATCTTGGTTATGAATAAAGAACGAATAACAGTAACAAAATTCTTTTATATCATCGCTAATATATTTTTAGTATTGTTTGTTTGTTCAGCTTGTTTAACTTCAGCACCTAGCGAGGAGATAACTTCTAATATTCCTGAAATAGAAAAGGTAGAAATGGTAAAAGGGGTAAACGACAATATTATCTTAGCCAAGACCATTGAGGCTTCAAAAGAAGGGGCAATCATACAACTGGAATCTAGAACATATAACTTTTCAGAAAGTATTAAAATAAATAAACCTATAACAATCAAAGGTAGTAAGAATACCGTGTTGCATTTTACGAAAATAGGGCAATGCGGAATCACTATAACTTCAAATAATGTGGTGGTGTCAGATCTACACATTCTTTCAGATGCAGATAGTTATAATTTTCCTCGGGATAAAACATTTATGAATAAAGACTTTGAGCTTGCTTCTAAACCTCAACCACTAAAAAATAGTGGACTTTGGGCAAAGGGACTTAAAAATATCAAAATTATTAATTGTTTTTTTGAAGATTGGGTAGGCAATGGTATCTACTTAGGTGGATGTGAAGATGTGATAATTCAGAAGAATAAGTTTTATACACCTTATCATTTAAACTATACTAATGATATTCATATAAAGGGAGGGGAAAATCGTTGGTCTAAAAATATAGTAATCGAAGAGAATCGTTGCTTATCCAATAACAGAACGGCTATTTCTGTGGGCAATGGAGGATATGTCAGAGATGTCCAGATACATAAAAATTATATAAATGCATTGGAACGAACTAATGAAGCTAACTTGCTTAGAAGGCATGGAATATTAGTATACTATGGTGCGAGTAATAAGCTTGATAACATCAATATGAATATTACAAATAATGAGGTATCAGGCACGAATAGTACAGGTATTTATGTGGGAGGAGGAAAGCAAGTGACTGTTACTGAAAATATCATTAAGGAAGTTGGTCTTAATGATGGTGTTAAAATAAGTGGTGGAATACTAGTCGCTAATAAACTAGCCAACGGCACTATTCGTGATAATGATATATCATTTTATAGAGGGAGTTTCCCGAAAAGAGGAGCTATTGCATTTAAGGGCTATGAAACAGCAGAGAATAGCAATATCAGTATCTCTAATAATAATATTGAAAATTGTTCTTCTGGCATAACGTTCGATAACCGAGTACCACCGAATGTTCAAGTAGTTGGAAATAAGATTATCAATTCTACCTATCATGATTTTTATGTTAAAATTCATAATCTTAAAAAGCATCCTCTAAAAGAATTTAGTTTAGGTATAAAAAATAACAATATCTCAAGAATGGAAAATTCAGAGTCTGCTACTTGCCATTTTTCTCTACAAAAAGGCGGACTGATTGATGTTGAAGATAATACCTTTGAAGGAAAGGGAAATACCTATCTAAGTTCCAACTCTGATAATATTCGTATTAAAAATAATCGTATTTCCAATTACAAATCATTCTATGATAAACGAAGTCCGCAGAAAACTACCTTTGATGCTTCTTCAAATACCTTCAAAAATGTATCCATAGATAATAAAGATTTTGATAATCTCTGATGAGGAATTCGGAAGGAGTCAAAGAAATCCCTTTATTTTTTTAAGATAAAAATTAACTTATTCATTATGCAGCCAAAAGTAAGCATAGTTACCGTATGCCGAAACTGTAAAGAGGACTTAGAGAAGACTATTCAATCAGTGCTATCATTAGACTATGCCAATCTTGAATATATTATTATTGATGGTGCTAGTACGGATGGTACAGTAGAGCTAATCGAGCAATATGCAGAACATATTACCTATTGGAGTAGCGAATCAGATGAAGGCATCTATGATGCTATGAATAAAGGAATAAAAGCCGCAACGGGGCAATGGGTTAATTTTATGAATGCGGGTGATTTTTTTGTAGAACAAGATGTTTTAAAGCGTATTTCTTTTGCAAGTCATAATGATGCAGCCCTGATTTATGGCAATACACTACGAGCAAATGGAAAAGTAACCTATCCCTATCCATTAAAAGCATTAGAGTTTGGACACATAATGGCATGCCACCAATCTATGTTTTTTAGTAAAACATTGTTAGAATCTGATTTTAATTTCAACTCTAAACTGATTTATAACGGTGATACAGAATTAGTAACACGAATATATCTTAAAGAACACCCTATGAGATATATTGATTTATTGGTGGCTGGATATAAGGGAGATGGCGTGTCTAGTAATTTCAAGTTTGCTGCAAAAGTACAAAAGTACCAACGTATGTGGCATTACTGGAAATTAAAAGGAATTCTAAGAACTTTAATGGTATACTTCAAATTCAATAAAATCGAGCCAATCAAAGAAAGTTATTCATACTCAAAATAATGAATAATTTTTATCAAAGGTTAAACAAAACTTTATTTAGTCCTACGGTTTTAGGGCATGTTTGTGTTGTGCAGATAGCTCTTTTGGTATTTGCATTTCCTATTACTTCGGCAATCCCTGTGATATTAGGTATTAACTCTACACCTGTAAACATTGCTTTGAAGTCTCTATACCTACTTATTGCAATTTATTTATTTATAGGCGGGATACTTCGTACAGAATCGAGGTCTATATCATACGCAGGAATTTGGGTTATAGCATTTTGGATATTGTATTCTGTGCGGTTGATTTATGATAGGGAATTTGTTGGGCTTAAGTTTGGTGCATCAGCATTTAAGTTTTATTCCATAGCTTTTGGTAGTTGTTTATTCACCGCTTTAGCAGTTGTTCTTAATACTCGTTATGTTAAATTACAGGTAGCGAAGAATGTTTTTTATGTTACTATTCTTTTAGCTTGCCTTTCTGTTATTGTAACAATTTTGAAAGTATATGGCACCTTAAATTTAGCAGTTATTGCGAGTAGGGCAGCTTTTTACATTGAAATAGAGGGAGATGAAATTGCAGTCCTCAATCCTATCACTATTTCATTTTCTGGCGAATTATTAGCTATTTTTTCATTAGCTAATATATTGTTATTTAAAAACAAGAAAAGGGCTAATTTCTTTTATCTTATTTCTTTTTTTATAGGATTGTTTGTACTAATTTTAGGAGCTTCTAGAGGACCGCTCTTTGCTTTCGTGATATTATTAGCCTTCTTATTTCTTGTCTATTTTTGGTATGTACGAAAGACACAAATGTTTTTTTTCAAACTTTTTGCTACTCCCTTAGTCTTGTTAATTTTGTTTATCCAATTTGTACTACCAAATGTGGAGTGGAAAAATATAGAAATTATTAATCGGCTGCTTATCTTTGCAGAAGGACGATCCACAGGAGAAAAAGAAGTTCGTAATTACTTGTGGGAGTCGGCATGGCAGCAGTTTTTAGAACACCCAATTTTGGGAGATCAATTTTTAGAACGCTCTTATTTACACTATCCTCATAATATTTACTTAGAATCTTTAATGGCTACTGGTATTATAGGAGGTACAATTTTTCTATCCTTAATTGTATATCTGCTGCTTCTAATATTTCGACATGTTCTGAATAGACAAAAAGTAGTAATTTTTTCTCTACTTTTACTAGCCGCCTTGCTGGCAAATTTTACATCAGGAAGTCTCTTTGGAAGTGTAAGACTGTGGATAATGATAGCCTTCTTTGGCTCCATAACTCAAAGAGAGATACAATTATTCAATGAAAGATAAAGCAAGAACAATAATCAATCAGCTGCTATATAGCAAAGAAAATAGCTTAGCAGCGAAGCTGCAAGGAGCTTATACATTGCCAGAGGGTAAAAAAAGAGTATACCATTACCATATTCGTAAAACAGCAGGCACGAGCTTAAATCTAGCTTTTTTTTCAGAACATGGCAAAGAAGAGGCGAAAAAAGTGCATCAAAAAATTAGTGAACAGCGCTTTAATCTTCGAACTATAAATAGGAATGAAGTATTTGTAGGTTGGGATAAAAATTTGCTAGCAAAAGGAAATTATTACTACGGCTTTTCGCACTCTCCTCTACATGAAGTTAATATTCCTGATGATACTTATAAGATAACCATTCTGAGAGATCCTGTGAAACGGGTAATTTCTCATTACAATATGTTGTTTCATTACATCAAAAAGGGAGAAGTACCTGCTGTGGTGAGAAATGAACAAAACTGGGCCTCTCCAGATTTCGACCATTTTATTAAAAATATCCCTAAAACCCATCTGCAAAGACAGTTGTATATGTTTTCAAGTTCATTTGATGTAGAAGAAGCCTTTGAAAATATTATGGGACTAGATTTTGTGATGTTTACAGAATCCTTCACAGATGATCTCAAGGTGTTGACCAATTTGCTAGGACGAAAATTAGAGACTCATCGAGAAAAAAATTATCAATCAAAGGGAGCATTAACCGCCTCCCAAATCGACCATCTTAAAGAACTTATGCAGATAGAATATGAATTACTAAAACGTGTAAAAGCACATCACCCATCAATAAATGGATAATCAACTAGCACCTATTGTATTATTCGTCTACAATCGTCCTACACATACTGTACGAACATTAGAAGCTTTAGCGAATAATGAATTGGCAAATAAATCTAAGCTCTATATCTATTCGGATGGTGCAAAAAATGATGCTAGTGAAGAAACAAAACAAAAAATAGCAGTTGTTAGGGAAGCTATCCGCAAACAGCAGTGGTGTAAAGAAGTAGAGATCGTAGAGTCGGTAGAGAATAAAGGATTAGCACCATCGGTGATAGCGGGAGTAGGAGAAATCCTTAATAAGCATGGCAAAGTCATTGTTCTCGAAGATGATCTTGTTACAAGCAAGTATTTTCTAAAGTATATGAATGAAGGTTTAGTAAAGTATGAACAGGATGCAAAAATTATGCAACTTTCAGGATATAGCTTTCCTATAAAAAATAGAAAACCTGAGAATAAGAGCTTTCTTCTTCCGCTTACTACGACTTGGGGTTGGGGAACTTGGCAAAGAGTTTGGAAAAATATTGATTTTGAATGTGAAGACTATCACCTTTTAAAGACAGATAAAAAACTAGCCAAAAAATTTGACTTAGATGGAGCGTATAATTACAAAAAAATGTTTATAAGGCAGATGGAAAATAAAAAAGGGATTAGTTCATGGGGAATACGCTATTACTGGTCTGTTTTTAAACAAAATGGACTTGTGCTATATCCAGATTATAGTCTAGTTAAAAACATTGGCTGGGATGGTAGTGGGCATCACAAAGATAATCACGAACTGTTCCCTTTGTCGAAATGGGATAATGAATATAGCATAAAAGAATATCCACAGAAAATAGAAATAGATTTCAATAAATTTGATGAAATAAAGAAATATATTCGAAAAAAAACAAGCATCTTCAATAAAATACGACTAAAAGCAAATGCTTTTATCTCTAAATAGGAATAGATAAAATGAGTCTGATAAATAAGGTTTTGAATAAAATACTAGGGGCAAATAGAAGGTATAAAGGGGCGATGGATGTTACTGATTCCACTAGTTTTCTACCTAATTTTTCTATCGTAGGCAATGGTCAAAAGGTTTTAATAGGAGAAAATAATTTATTGGGTGCTAATATAATACTAGAAACGAAAGATGCCAAAGTTGAAATTGGCAATAATGTCTATATGGGGAATATACAAATCATTTGTAAATCTCATATCAAGTTTGGAAGCAACATCTTAGTAGCTTGGGGAGCTACTTTTTATGACCACGATTCTCACTCATTAGATTATTTAGAAAGAAGAGAGGATATAAGAAATGCTCTATCAGATTTCAAGAATCATAAAGGAAATTATTTAAAAAATAAAAACTGGTCTATTGTAAATTCTAGCCCTATCACAATAGAGGACGATACTTGGATTGGCACAGAGGCTCTAATTTTAAAGGGTGTGACTATTGGTAAGGGAGCAATAGTAGGTGCTCATAGTGTGGTAACAAAAGATGTACCACCATTTACAGTAGTTGCGGGAAATCCAGCAAAAGTCGTAAAAGAACTATCAAGAATATGAATTGGGAAGAAACGATTTTAGAAATTAGAGCAATGCCCAGATACGAAGGTTTGGTAAAAGACGCTTACTTGGGAGAAGATTTAGAAGATAATATCCACCGCTTTCGAACAAGCCAAGAATATAAAGCAACCATACAAGAACTTTCAGGACTTAATAAAGAGCGGGAAGAAATAAGATTATTGGATATTGGTGCGGGTAATGGTATCTCCTCGATTGCATTTGCGCTTGATGGTTACGCTGTTTCGGCACTTGAGCCAGATCCTAGTGCTACTATTGGTGCAGCAGCTATAAGAAAAGCTGCTAATATATTCAAGATAGAAGATAAAGTGGAGGTTATAGAGGCTTGGGGCGAAAAATTGCCTTTTGAGGATGCTTCTTTTGATATTGTTTATGGGCGGCAGGTTATGCATCATGCCCATGACTTGAAGCAGTTTGTGGCAGAAGCCGCACGGGTATTGAAACGAGGAGGTTTATTTATGACCACACGCGACCATGTTATAAAAGATGAAGAAGATAAAGAACGGTTTCTGATACGACATCCATTGCACAAATATTATGGTGGCGAAAATGCCTTTACCTTAGCAGAATATCAAAACGCAATTACGGATGCAGGTCTGAAAATTGAAAGAAGTTTAGATGCAGCTCAAACCCCAATCAACTACGACCCCTGGGGAAAAAAGAGAGTAAAAGAAAAATTAGGCATCTTAGGAAGTTTACCATTCGTTCCAGAAGTTGCTATGAGTGTAGTGAAATATC
>CALGLY010000007.1 GCA_937959095.1 uncultured Saprospiraceae bacterium | reverse complement strand
CTTCATCAATGATGACTGCGAAGCGTTTATCGCTCAAATCTGCAATACCATCCAAAATATGTGGAAATTTCTGAATGGTTGTAATAATGATTTTTTTGCCTTGTTCCAGACTATCGCGGAGGTCTTTGGAAGAAAAAGCAGGTGCAACTATATTTTTGACCTGCGAAAACTGCTTGATGTCTTCCCGTATTTGCTTATCCAACAAACGACGATCCGTAACCACAATTGCCGAATCAAAAAGGGGATAATCCAAGCCTTTCGCGCCAGGTATATCTGCGCGTTCAGGATAAGCTTCTATGAGTTGGTAAGCTGACCAAGTGATAGAATATGATTTGCCCGAACCTGCCGAATGTTGTATCAAGTAAGTCTTGCCTGTGCCGTTTTTGGCGGTGTCTTGCACGATTTTTCGCACCACATCCATTTGGTGGTAGCGTGGAAAAAAGAGCGTGCGACTGCTTAAAGCATCTTTTGGTTTGCCATCGAAGCGCACAAAATGCTGGATGATATTCGTGAGACTTTGTCGGGTAAAAACTTCTTCCCACAAGTAGGCGGTTTTATGTCCAAAGGCATTAGGCGGATTGCCTTTTCCGTTATTATGTCCTTTGTTGAACGGTAAAAAGAAAGTGCTTTTGCCACTTAATCGCGTTGTCATATAGGCTTCGTCGGTATCTGCGGTGAAATGCACGATGCAGCGACCAAATTGCAAAAGCGGTTGCTTGAAATCGCGGTCGTTTTGGTACTGCTTGATGCCGTGTACGCGAGCGGTTTGTCTTGTCCAAGGATTCTTGAGTTCGATGGTACTGATGGGTAAACCATTCACGAATAACACCATATCAATCTCCTCGCCCTTTTTATCCAAATTGTAGCGCACTTGGCGTGTGACACTAAATTCGTTTGCCTCAAAGTTGTCTTTCACACGCTGACTGCTGCTTTGCAAGGGTAAGGGATAGAGAAAAACAAAATCCGCGTCTTCTACCTCCAAACCTTTCCGAAAAACACGCAGGATGCCGTATTTCTTGATGATACGATTTAGGCGTTCCAAAATTTTGTTTTTCCAATCGGAGGCGCGTTGTAGTTTTTCTAGTTCTTCGGCTTGGGTGTTCTCTAGGAAGTGCCAAAGCCGGGCTTCATCTACGGCATATTTGGCATTATAATCGTTGGCTTGGCCCACATAAAATCCATTCCCTGTCCGATAGTCGGGGCTTGCTTCTTGCACATCACCTTGTTTCAGGGCTTCAGTGGTGGTGCCTGTGAGGGCTTTTTCGATAGCGGCTTCTAGGGCTTGTTCGTTTGTTTTGGATAGCATGTTTTTGTGTTTTTATCCGATAACGGGCGACTTGAGTTCGCCTGTTATCTTTGAGCTGAACTAAGATGATAGGCGAACTTAGCATCGCCTATTATCGAGTGAATTTTTATTCGTTCTCCTCCGATAAGCGATTTCTAGATGCTAATTGTCCTGGTATCGTATCTAGTAAGTTGCGCATTTCCTCTACATTGTTTGTTAGTTTGGAAATATGCCATTCTAGATTTTTGCGTTCAAAAGCTTGTGTTTGCAATTCCTGAAAGGCTTTCATCAAATAGACTTTGAAATAAGGGTCGTACCAAGAGCAAAACTCCAGCGCGATGTCCTTATGCACAAAAGTGCCGCCGCCATAGCGTCCGCGTTTGCTGACAATGCCCACTGCATTGGTCTCTGTTATCCATTTGCTAGGGGAGAGATTGTAGCGATTTTCGGTGATGCGTCCGATAAAGGCGTGTAATTGCCCGCCTTTAAAATCAGGGTTGTGCAACTCCTCCCAAGCCCAAAGAAAGCGTACCGTATTGGCATTTTTTATCCAAGACCGAATCGTTTCCTTTGGTTCATCCGAACTATCTTTAATAATATCGGTGAGCGAAACATAATCGTTATCATGGATTGGCTTTAAGCGAATTTGTAACCCTTGTACTTCTATTTTCTTTCCTGACATGTACGAATTTCTTGTTGATTCGTTGCAAAAATAGCCTTTTTCTGTTTTCCGAAACTTTATACTTGGCACAAAGCCAAGTTAATTTTCGGAAAACTTGTTTTGGTGGGGCATCTTATGCTTGAGTTTTCCGAAAATTCCATTCGTCGTTTCCCGCCGAATGTTTAAGTTTCGGAAAATCTATACCACCTTTATTCGCCCACGTACCGCGCTATCTATTAGGCTGCGCTGATAAGCTTGCAATTGCTCGATTTGGGCGCGTTGGAGGTGGATGGCGGTGTCAATCTTGGTGGTTTGGGTTTCAATGTGTTTTACGATTTTTTTCTGTTCCTTTAAAGAAGGAATAATTATCTTTAAAGAAGAAATATAACCAGTACTTATATTCATTTGACTAGTTTCATTACCAGAATCTCGAATATAAGAATAGGAAAAAACAAAAAAATAGTAAGCGTACCTTGTTAAGACTGTTTTATCAAAATTCATAGCACAGCACGCTTGATTATAAGTTGCTGGTATATCTAAAATGGAAACTCTACCTCTTGTAACACCTTGTCCATACATTGCCATTAATATAGTTCCAATAGGTGCAATTTTGACTGCTGCATTATTTAGTCCTGCTTTAGTTATATATTCTTCAGTATTTGTAATGATATTGTATTTGACTTCACCTGTTTTTACCCAAGGAATACTTCCATTCCAGTAATTTGCTCTTGATCGATCTGGTGTTGCCCCTGAATCAATTTTCGCAACATAATTTAACTTCTTCACCTTCCAATGCTTCGGAATCTCCCCAATCCAATCCACGCCCGAGTCTTTCATCGGTACATCAGAGTCTAAGCCTTTGGTGACGGCGGTTTGTATTACTATTTGTTTGCGTTCTTGGAGTAGGTTTATCAGCCGTTCTTTTTGGGCAATGGCTTGTTTTATTTTGGTGCATTTTTCATCTAGGAAATTGGCGATG
>CALGLY010000006.1 GCA_937959095.1 uncultured Saprospiraceae bacterium | reverse complement strand
ACAGGTACTGACCTGAAACAGCGTCGGTGTAGAAGCTCTACGCTTCATACTTAACGTGGCAAGTGCCGATAGCAGCACTCATCCCACGTTAGCACGCAATTATTATAGCCCGACTAGGGCTTGATAATTGCGTGCTAACGGCTTGTATAAATGACTGTGGCGGCGCATAGCCGACATGGAAATTTATACATTGTTAGCTACTGATTTCTTTCGGCGTTTAGCCGTTTTTTGTAATTGTTTGAAATTTAGGGATTTTTCCCGCCGAAAAAACTAAAAAAGATGATAGGAAAAATATACAACGAAAAACTAGAAGCACTAGCAAAAGAAGTATATAATTCAGAATTACCATTTATATATGATGGTATAGCACAACGATTAACAGAGAAAAATCCTTTTGAACGTGTGTCTTTTACAGATGAAACAGGCTGCATAAAATTTGGCTTATTTACGCCTACATACAAGAGCAATAATATATATTTTGACGTGACAGATAATTGTAACGATAGCATCGGCAATCATGGTATTATTTTCAGGTCAGAGCGTATAGCAACCAGCTTACAGGAGGTAAAAGTTCTTTACAAAGAAGCTATGGATATTCGTTCTGAATTTGTTTAATCACTTGTTCCATTTTTTCAAATGGCGTATAGCGATAAAATCCTTTGTTTATTGTCTCTTTATCGGTAGTGCCGTTCAAAATATCTCTCTCGTCAAATTCATAGTTGAGAGATTCTTTTAAATCGCTTAGACTATTTGACATTAAGTTTGGATAATGCTTTTCTACTGTATCAGTGAATTTTCTAAGTGTCATACTGAATTGGTAATAGTCTTTAGTACGAAAAGCAAATTCGTGGCATTTATCTTTTAGTTGCTCTAGTTGTTTTATCATTTTTTGTTGTAAATTTTTTCGGCGGAAAATATAAAGAAAAATTAAGACACAAACAACTGAAAACCAGTATTTTACAAGCCGATTTCAGCTTTATATTTGTAGCTAACTTAAATATATACACACATGTGCATATATATTCGGTTTATACGAGGCGACAAAATTTAGCTACTAAAATAATATAAACATTTGAATAAGAAAGATTTGCGGAAAGCAAATTTATTCAAATTACTTTCGTATTGCAAAAAAAATATGTATGTTAAAATAAATCGCAAAACTTCCTATAAATCGGCATCAAGCTCGTTCAACACTCGAAACGGCACACCGCCAAAAACCGAGTTAGCAGACACCTCTTTATACACTAAACTATTCGCACCTACCACCACATTATCGCCGATTGTTACGCCTTTTAGAATGGTTAATTCGTCGGCAATCCAGACAGGTTTCACCAATTCCAAGCCCTTATCTATGTTCTGTCACCACTTTATGGAGTACAACTTGTGCGGCTTTTTCATAATCATCGTGCCAACCAAAATAATTACCCGTTTTGAAGTAATTTTCATGGGTATACCCATTTCCGACATAGTCATAGAATTCGGTATACTCAATGTCTAAATCTTTTGCTTCACAGACGAGCGCGCAAAATAATTTGCCTTCTTCAATTTTAATTTTGAACGTAAATAGCTCATTATCTACCCTACCAAAGTCAACTTTTTTATCGTATTGACTTGTCCACGGATCGCCTGCATCTGGTCGAGTATAATGATCTACCTGTATCATTCCACTATTCCATCGAATTTTTACCGTTGCTGGACTACCGCTGATTCCTGCTGATTCTTTTCCATGAATTTGTGCTACAATGGTACGACCGTTCCCTTCGACAAAATCAACCTGCATGGTGGATTCAAGAATATGGATTCCAGTAGCCATCGACCAATTGTCATTGGTATCTTGATTGCCTCTCCAATATTCTCTAAGTTCCGTACGACAATATTTATCCCCTAATTCTGATAAACCAGAGGTCGTAAAGCCTGTGAACGTAGTCCACATGGTGTAGCTCCCATCATCGTTCTCATAAAAGTATTTAGATTCTTCGGCTGTTAGATTGCCATCGACAATATCTTGATAACCTATAGAGGTGGCTTTCCCATTTCCTCTATCTATAGGTACCGATAAGTACCAGTTTTCCCAACTTATTACTCTTGGATCTGCCTCTACCACAGACGTATCTTGTACCTCCTTTGAATCGCTTTCGGTAGAAGGTGGTATGTCGATTTCCTCTTTCGGACTGCAAGCTGTAATAAAAAGGAGCATTACAAAAAGGGGAAGACTATTACCTAAAGAGATTATTGCTTTTCCGTACATGAGGTTTGTTTTATTAGTTTAGCTGAAAATACACTTTTTCGTTATTGAAAACAATAAAATTACAAAATTTACAATTCCTTCAACACCCGAAACGGCACACCGCCCACCACCGAATTAGCAGGCACATCTTTATGCACGAGACTATTCGCGCCTACCACCACATTATCGCCAATCGTCACGCCTTTCAGTATCGTTACTTTGTCAGCTATCCAGACATTATTTCCGATTTTTATAGACGAAGTCACATAGCCGTCTAGTTGCAGATCATCGCCTTCAAAGGTATAGCGATGATCATGATCGAGAATGCTGACCATTTGGCCTAGCGTTACATTGTGCCCAATTTCAATACGTTCATGCGCGATGATGCGGGTGTAGCGATTGGTATAAAACTGCTTGCCAATGTGGATTTGCCCTTGTTTTTGGGTTTGTAACATCACCGAGTCATTGATGATGATGCGTCCTTTGCAGTGGATTTTTCCTTGCTTAGAAATATGGATGCCGCAGCGCGTCCCAATCATGGAGAGCTTTGGACAATGAAATCGTCGCCAATAAAAAAGCCGTACTATAAAGAAGCGCGAAACGGCTACTATTTTGTACCACAGACTATTATAAATCAATCTCACAGGAGGCGTTTTTTCAATTCTTGTACCACATTTGAGCCGTAGAATTGATGTGCAGTTTGTGCGGCAGCCGCAACGAGTTCGCTTTGTCGCTTTTTACTATCTGCAATTCGATTCAAGCCTGCTAAAATTGCCTCCTCATTGGCTTCATCCACCAATTCTGCACAGCTATTTTCGTGTATAAAGTCATTTAGAAAAGAGCCTTTGGGCGAATGGGCAAAAATCGGTTTACCTGATAGCAAAAACGGAATCGTGCGCGTCGGAAAAATAGTGCGATATTCCACCTCCCCATAGCCGCCCGTGAAGCCATGCGTGAGTACACAGATGTCGTATGCTTGCAATTTTCCATGTACTTCTTCGGGGGGCACAAAGCCTTCGTGATACAGCGCACTTGTATCTAAACCACGCTGTTGCATCAGCAATTTTGGAACGTGTGTATATACGTGTAAGTCGAATTTCGGATTGCCTTTTATAGCATTCACGAGCCGTCGCGTTGCATCTATATTCGACTCATTGAAATTACCAATCGCTACAAGGCGATACTTGCCTTTTCTTTCTTCTGGAATGCCTGTGAGGGTACTTTTATCGGGATATTTTTCAAAAGTATGCACTAAAGGTACGAATTTTTGTAGTTTATATTTTTCTTCATAAAATTGCTGCATCCCTTTGCTCATTACAAAAATATGCTCCGAATTTTCAAAAATTTCTTCTTGTATTTCAGAGGCTTTTGGGTCGGTAATATTGGTGTTTTCGATGTAGGTATTATGAAAATAAGAACTGAACGGAATACCTAATTCTTTTGCTGCACGACAAGCGGCATGACAGAAAAAATCGGTTGGAAATACCCCAATAATATAATCAACTTTGTGTGTTTTTACGATTTCTTTTATACATCGCACGAGTGGTTGGAAATGCCATTTTAGTGTCCATTTGAAATAGCGATAGCCACGCCCAAAGAACGTCAGTTCGCAAGTGAATTGCTGAAATTCAGGCGAAGATTCGGGGCGTGTGAGTTGCTTTTGCTGAAAATAAGGCGCAGCACCTAGCACTATCAACTCGTCCTTAGCAAAGTTTTGTGCTAATTGTTCCACGATGACACTCGAACCACCAGGATAGGGAAGTACGCTCCTGCTGACCATCAATATTTTCATGCTTCTATATTCGCTTTTATGCGGCGTTCCCAACTGTCTACAATTTCCTCGAAAGTAGTTTGTAGGTCTTTTGTGATGTTCCAGTTGGGGTAGTGCCTTCTTGCTTTTGTGAGGTCAGAAATATAGCAAATGTGGTCGCCATCGCGGTTTTTATCCGAATATTGATAGCGCATGGCTTTGCCTGTGATGTCTTCCACGCGCTTGAAGGCTTCCAAAATAGAGGTCGAGTTATCGCGTCCACCACCGATATTATAGACTTCGCCTATACGTGGGGCATTGAAAAAAGCTTCTATGAAACGTGCCACATCGTAGGAGTGGATATTGTCGCGGACTTGCTTGCCTTTGTAGCCAAAAATGGTGTATTCGCGTTCGCTGATATTGACTTTTATTAAGTAACTCAAAAAGCCATGCAGTTCTACGCCTGAATGATTGGGTCCCGTCAAACAGCCACCGCGTAGGGCGCAAGTAGGCAAACCAAAATAGCGGCCATATTCTTGCACCATCACATCTGCGGCTACTTTCGATGCCCCAAAAATGGAGTGCTTGCATTGGTCGATAGGAAAATCCTCGCGGATGCCTTTATGGTATTCCGCATCCGCATAATCCCAGCGGGTATCGAGTTCGGCGAGCTTTAAGTTATTTGGTGCATCGCCATACACTTTGTTCGTACTCAAATGCACAAAAGGAGATTCGGCACAGTATTGTTTTGCGGCTTGCAAGAGGTTGAGTGTACCAACAGCATTGACATCAAAATCATCGAAGGGGCGCGTGGCGGCAAGGTCGTGGCTAGGTTGTGCTGCTGCGTGACAGATATAATCGGGACGCAATCGATTGAATAATTCTAAAATTGCGACTCGATTGCGGATATCCAACTCAATATGCTGAAAATTTTGGCAGTCATTTACTAATTGCTGTTGCGACCAACGCGTATCACCTTTTTTTCCGAAAAAATCGGCGCGCATATTATTGTCAATCCCAAAAATTTGCCAACCCATTTGGTCAAAGTAACGTACTACTTCCGAGCCGATTAAACCAGAAGAACCCGTGACGAGTAATTTTTTCATTTAAGTATTTTGAATATTTTTGGTACTCAAGCTTAATAATATCCAATAGAGTCCACTTACAAAATTGGTAGAGGATAGCCCAAATAATAGGATCCCGACTAAAAGAAGTAGTTTGATTTGATGGAAGTTCTGTAAAGCATAAGTATTGGCTGCGCGAATTTGGAGGAGGATTTTTTTTAAGGAATAGAATAGAAAGAGTAGGAATAAAAGAAGCCCTATGATTCCATACGTAATTAATATTTCCAAATAATCATTATGTGCTGATAAGTGATAACCATAATTGACTATTCTATAGACAAGATCGTGGTGTTCGTCTTGATAAAACTCAGAAAAACGTGCTTTGAATTGCCCAATCCCTAGTCCCCTAAAGTACGTCTGTTCAGATGCTCGAAGCACTCCTTTCCAAATCGGAATGCGCGGATCTTCTGAGGCATCTCTATTTGCAAGTCGATTTTGTAATACCGTTCCTTCACCTATTAGATTGGCTGGAAGTTGCTCTATGCCCACGACTTGTACATAAAACAAACCTAGGAGTACTGCTGCTAATGCTCCGATTTTATAAATATGCGGCTGAAACCAAATAACAAGTAGGCTAAGCGTGGAAAGCACCAGAAAACCCATACGACTACCTGCGATACCAAACGCCATGAACAAGAAGGGCAACAGCCCAAGCAGCGCGACCTTTTGATAGAAGTTAGCAGCGCGCAAAATCATCACAATAAAAGGAATAGCAACAGCAAGACTCAAGGAAAAATAATTGGGATTGTCGAAGAAGCCCGATTGCCGTCCAAGATTTTTTAGGATATAAAAATTGTATAGGACATAAAGTCCATTACATACAATCCCTAGGACTAAAAAACTAAGTATCCTAAAAAGCTGCTGCCGACTTAATGAAATGGTTTTTATGAGTACAAAAATACCAAAATAGAGTCCCGTCTGAAAGAGTTCATTATAGAATTTTGGTAAGGAAAAAGGGGCAATAATGCTACTGATTGCTGTGATAAAAAGTCCGTAAATTAGCATAGCATAGAGAAAGCCATCCGTCAGGAAATCATCATTGATTGTGATGCCGCCAAGCCTGAATTGCCGCACCGCAAAAGCACCGAGCAATAACAAAGAAGTGATTCGATAAGGCTTCAGGATAGTATCAATCCCGAACAAAACATCCAAGATGGTCTCGAAGGGTACAAGAAAGGCATAGAGGCAAAGCAGCCAGAAAATGAGTTTGTCTATATCAATGGTCAATGGCTGGCGGTATGATAGTTTTTGTAACGATGTGTGGTGCGTTCCACGAGTTTAATCTGTTTTGGAGTCAGGCGTTTGAGCCAATCTTTGCGTTCTACTATTTTTTCGTCTTTGCCGAGTCGCATCATGGTGTTGCCCATGATGTGTTGCTCTCTTGTACGAAAATCGAGGGAGAATAAAGACGCATCTAAGCCTACAAAATCAAGGATGCGTTCCATTTGTTGCATCGGGTTTTTGCAGAGGTTTTCATAGTGCAAATCAAGGTAGTTGAACTTGCCTTTTTGGAGGGCAACTTCATTCTTTTTCATTTCTGTTGTCCAACGTTGTGCCGCTTCTTGCACACTCCATTTATTATATTTCAAAGCCGAACTAACCTGTGCACGGGGATCGCGAACGAGCCAAATCACATAAAAATCGAAGCTTGGAATTTTAGATAACCAATGTGCCTGTTGCAAGACTTTGGAAGCATCCAAGAACACAGATTTTTGCGCTTGTTTCAGAATTTCTTCTACTAAAACTTCATTTGCATTGCAAAGCTGTTGCCGTTTATCCGAGAAAAAGCCCTGTTTTGCTGCATATTGCCCTAGTCGATTCCAGTGTTTATTTTTGAAAAATTCAAATTCTGTAAAATTCGTATCCAAAGCAGCAGTCTCTAAGCGCGCTAGTACGGCTTCTTTGATTTCATTCCAATGCGGACACTCCAAAAAGGGCTGACCACAAGAGCAAGTTTGGACATTTTTGCCGTCGGGACGTAGCGATTTGTTGTAAAATTTTCTTCGCTCCCCAATCGTCGCAATAGCAGGATGCGTCGCTAAGAGGAAACTCAGGAGCGTAGAACCTGAATAGCGCTGCGATAGGATATAGATGTATTTCGTTTTGTTCAAAAAATCAAATGTTTCATATGGTCAAACCTACAAGCACCTCCTCCATCGCCATCAGCACCCGTTCGGTAGCTTTGCCATCGCTATTATGGCACTGCTGTTGTGCGCTATGAACGCGCTCGGTCTGCTTAAAATCAGGATTTCCAAGATAAAGTTGTACTTCTTCATGCAGAATTTTCGTAGAACTGACCACGCTGATACCACCCAAGTCGCGCAACTTTTTGAGGTGCGTATAATCTACTAAACGTCGCGCTGATTTCCAGTAAGGTAGTTTTGCTTCCGCATCGAAAGAAGTCAAAATCACAGGCTTATCTAGCAGCAAGGCTTCTATCGAAATCGTAGAACCAGAATTTAGGCAAATGCTACAGCCAGCTAATAATTTTGACAAATAATCCATATCCTTTTGTTGCAAGCTCCAGCGCAATTTGCTCTCCAAGAGGCGCGGAAAATCAATAGTCACGCGCTGCGATTGCAATTTTTTCAAGCGTTTTAGCCAAGTCGCATTTGCCATATTGCCTTGCACATTCTGTGGGTGCGGACGAATAATAAGTTGTACGTTTTTTCCAAATTCATCTTCCTCT
>CALGLY010000005.1 GCA_937959095.1 uncultured Saprospiraceae bacterium | reverse complement strand
AAAACTAGGAAATAGATTTAAAATATAGTCATACAATACAACCAACTCTTCTTTCTTATTGAAATAGGGAGATACTAAAAAATCTCTTAAGCTCTTTAATTCTTCTTTATTTAACCCTTTTATTAAGTCTAATAGTTTACTTTTTTTCATTGGTATAGATAAAGTTCCTTTTTTTCAACTGGAAAAAAATAAATAAAAAAAACACATCTAACTGATATACAATATTTTATTTAAATAAAAATATATTTTTTTCATGGAAAATGCAAAAAAATGAATTCAAAAAATACTATTTTAAGTTATAAATTTGTGTTGTACAATTTAATCATATACCATAATCAAAAATATTCTGGTTGGTAAAATGCTATGTTTTAATTTCAGGTTGAGGTAATGTCTTACTTGGAAAACGCCACTTCTATGCTACTTGAAATAATTGAATTATAGAAGGTTAGTCTTTTTCAAAGGCTCTATTTAGTTTGGAATATGAAAAAAAATGAATTCATAATATCTCTCTTAATAGAAATATCTTAGCTTTTAATAATGTAAACCTGAAGGTTATAAAAGACATAACTATATTTAAAACAAAGTGTTATGAACTGTCAATTAGGAATTAAGATATTATTAATTTTCTTAAGCTCTACTACATTTCTTGTAGCACAAGAAATGTACCCTGGCGATGTAAACAATAATGGAATAGTAAATGGAGTAGATTTTCTATTTCTTACTAATGTCTATAATAAAACAGGCCCAGCTAGAGATAATGCAAATACGACTTATTCACCAACAATAGCGCCCACATGGTATGAATCATTTCCCAATGGAGTGAATCATGCTTATGCAGATTGTAATGGTGATGGAAAAATAAATAATAACGACATCGAAAATGGTGTTATAAAGAATTTCAATCTTCAACACGGTAATATACAGAATGACAACTTTGATAGTAGTGGCATTGAGGGTACACCTACCTTATTAATTGTACCCGATGCCACTGACTCTTCAAATGAATTGGAAATTCAAATTTTCTTAGAAGAAAATAATAGTGGATATAACCTTGAAGATTTATATGGTTTGACATTTGATATTGTTTTTAATGGTCATATTATAGCAACAGATAGGAGGCAGAAACCTGCTATCAATTTTGCATTAGCAAATAATCTTTGGTTCTCACGAAACCATTCCACTAAAAGGCATATGGTAGTGACAAATGAAATTGCTAATGAAGTAATTACTACTTTAGCAATAAGTCGTATCAACAAAAAAGGAGCCAACAATGGTAATGGAGAAGAAAAAGATGGTGATGAATGTGGAGGCGTTGGAGAATTCACAATTATTACTACAGATATAGATAACTTTAGAATAGTAGGTCCTTTATTCGCAATAGAAAATGTGATGCTTGTAGATGCTAATCTAAATGTAATTCCTGTAAACGTAAAAATAGAATCAGACTAAATTTTAATTATATACACTTCTATCAGATAAGGCAAAGCAATACACACATATTACTACATTAAACGGGAAAACTCAAGATAGAAACTCTCTCTCTTGTGTTTTCCCACTTATTTTAGAAATTATGCTAATTACTACCAAAGCTTTTAAAGTGAACAAAATAAGAAGAGACTATCAATTTGAAGAAGGAATTATCGTTTTAGATAAATACCCAATTTCAGATATTAAACCAGTGCATACTTAAACTGAACCTAGAATAGTGATAAATCAAATCCCTTGTTTTTCAAGAAGGGGAAAAGAATATTTATTTTTTTCATCCTTCTTGAATTTTGATTTTAGCTGTTATAGATTCTAAATTCTTCTAATAGTTTCAATTTATTTATAGCTGCGACTCCTACTTGCTCGCAAACCTGCCCTCCTGCAATATTTGCTAATTGAGCAATCACATGTATGTCCATATCCAATGCCAACCCAAGTGCTGCTATGCTAATAACAGCATCACCTGCACCACACACATCCGCAATATCTCTTACCTGAGTAGGTAATAATTCATCTTGAACTTGATTATCATCTATAAACAAGCCCTTATCAGATAGTGTGATGAGACTAATCCTATTTCCTAATTTGCTATTAATATATTGAGTAGCTTTTTTTAAACTGCTTGGAGTAGTTTTCAAATCAAAAGGTAACTGTCTATTGATTTCTGCCAGATTAGGCTTGAATAAACTCACCCGCTTATATGCCCAAAAATTATGAAACTTCGGATCTACAGCCGTTGGAATATCTCGCTTTATTGCTTCTAATATAATTTCTCGAATTATCTTTTCGCTTAATACCCCTTTATTATAATCCTGAAATAAAATGACGTGAATGCTACGTTGATCCAGTAAATCGCGGATAGTCTTTAGGAGGTCTTTTCCCTCTTCCTCTGATAAATCAATTACATCTTCCTCATCCACTCGTAGCATTTGCTGATTATTGGCTAAGATCCGGGTCTTTACTGTAGTTTTGCGCGTTTCTGAAAGGACTAAAGATTTATTAGAAATGCCATGTGTTGGGAGCAATTCCAAAAATTTCTTACCCAAGTCATCATTGCCTATCACGCTGCATAAGTAAGGAGTTGCGCCCAATGCTTTCACATTCAGAGCCACATTAGCTGCACCGCCTAGTCGTGCTTCCGATTGATGCAGAGCCACCACAGGCACAGGAGCTTCGGGAGAAATACGATCTACTTTTCCAGTCCAATATCGGTCAATCATCACATCGCCCACAATCAGGACATTCAGCCCATTAAATTCTTCGAATAGTTCCTCAATCCTCATGTAAGTATTTCAATCGTTTTAGAAGTTTCATCATTTTTACATTTATCGAAGGATTCACATTGAAGAAACAACCGTTTATCATTATCCAGTTCTTTTCGCGCTTCACTTCGTGAATATTGTGATAATAGACCCGCTCTGGTTGCTGCAATTGTGCCTTCCAATAGAGTGCCTCTTGTGTCATCGCGAAGCCTTCTTTGCAAGATCCAAATATAGATTGATCACAGATGAAAAAGACCCGCTCGTTTTGCTCTGCAAATAGAAAAGATTTACTTGCATTTTTCAGCTTTTTCACGGGCATCTCCACGAAGTTGGTAAACAACTGCTCCTCCTCGCGCTCAAAATCGAGATAATCCATCGAGAGCGTGTATAAATCAACTTCGGAGAGACTGCGGCCTTCATATTTCAATATCGCATCGGGCAAATGAATGTGATTAAGTTCCTTGCCAAAATGGATAATAAAGTAATCGAGTAAGCCTTCAAAACTCCGCTCTAGTAGTTGATGCGTCGCTATAGGATCTTTTGTACGAATCTCTTCTGCGAGTTGATCGGCACGCAATTGCACGGTATCTCTGAAACCTGTTTGGTAAAGCAATTCGTAGTACTGACTATATTGATTTGCTTTGTGTTCTTGACTGACACGCTGCTCTAAGGCAACAAAAAATAAATCGATAATTTGCTGCGGCACATCACCTGCCAAGTCAATCTCTATGGATTGGTTGGTAGACTCTACGGCTATGATGTTTTGTGGTGCGCCACAATTCAAACAAAATTTCGCCGTATCAGGCAAACTTGTACTACAACTCGAACAGGTTTTCATATCTTTTCTTCATTATAAGATAGACAGATTTAAAGATGTGAGATATGAGACACAAATTATTCGTTTTCAGTATTTCACAAAAAAATTAAATCGATAATTCACTTTGGCTATCTGCTTATGCTTTATCCATAAACCAATTGCTCACAAGCAGACCACCAAAGTAGTAATGTCTAAATTTCTAAAAGTCTAAACCACTAAAAATTCTCCTTTATTGAAATGCTTCGATAACGCGGGTGGCCTCATACAAAATTTTGAAAGCTGCCTCTCCCATCGCATTTCGTTTTTCGTCTAGTGTTGGATTCACTTCCGTGACTTCAAAGCAACACACCTTTGGCTCTGATAAAATAACCGATAAAAAGGCAATTACTTCTTGAATAAATAAGCCATTTGGCACAGGTGTTCCTGTTCCATGTGATACAACATCGCAATCCAAGCTATCTACATCAAAACTAACGTGAATCATATCCACGTCTTTTAGTACTCGAAGCGCTTGTTTTGCTGTGTTTTTCATACCTTTCTTGCGCGCTTCTTCAACTCTAAAGACAGTCATGCCTTCATCTTCGATTAAGAAATTTTCTTCCTCTTCGGTATCGCGCAAACCCAAAAATACAATATCTTTTCCATCTACTTTAGGCATTTTGTTGCCTACATTCTTTAACTCCTCCCAAGCCTTCTGTGTTTGCTCATTTATGGCATTGGGACGCAAGCCAAAACCAACACGTCCTTGCTCATTTAGTCCAAGCATGGCAGCTAGTGGCATTCCATGTATATTGCCCGATGGCGAAGTATAAGGCGTATGCAAATCAGCATGTGCATCTATCCAGATGATGCCTAATGATTTTTCAGGATAAGCTTTCACTAGCCCCGAAATCGTGCCACCTGCATTGGAATGGTCACCTGTGAGTACAATCGGAAAATGTCCTGTTTCTAATGCACTCGCTACTACATCCGACGTGCGTTCGTATTGCGTTACGACTCCTTCTATTCGCTTGGCATGTGGTGTTGCCGCTTCTAGTTCGGTGTCGAATAATAGGTCGTTTTCATGCTCGACGTGTTGCACAGGAAAGCGACGAAAATATTCATTCTTCGCATTCTCTGCGGCTGTTTTTATCGCACCTACGCCTAGGCTAGAGCCGCGTGTGCCTGCTCCTATTTCGGATGGCACATCTATTAATTTGATTTTGCACATTTTTAATATATAATTTGGCTAAGACTAATGTCATGCGCCAAATTGAAAATTAAAAATGGATAATTGAAAATTATTAAACGTCAAAAGATGCAAACTACTTTTAATCCGTTTCTTTTTTTTAAATGAGCGAAACGTGAATTTTCAATTTTTAATTCTCCATTTTTCAATTTGGCAAAGACATTGTAATAATAAGGACGAATAAATCATTTTTTATTGATATAAAAAAATGATTTAGTCTTGTAATCGTATAAAGCTCTCCGTGCAAGAATATGCTGCGTTAGGGATGGTAGTGGAAATGAAGGGTAGCCAAAGGCCTGTGAAGCCCGCAGAAGGGTGGCTGAGCGACCTAGCGAAGACGCACTGATGCGATGGCTGAACCGCCTTTGGATGCCCTGAATTGTAGCGGACAGCCCGCCCCCGCCGAATATGCGTAAAAACATAGGACTAAGTGCAGGAAGCGGGGAACGCCCTGCTGCTTTAATGAAAATAACAATGATAATATAGAGATCCTAAAAGCAACTTAATCACTCTTTTACTTCCTATGGACACCTCCAAGCAACCTAGTAATTTTGCAACAATTGTTGTTTTCATACCTGTTTTGCAAATTTTTATTTTTCAAATCCTACCAAAAAGCCTACCTTCATTTTTATAAAAACGCATAGAGCAATGAATTTAAATCTTAAAGCTAAGGATGAAAATACCTACGATGCGATTGTCATCGGGTCGGGTATTAGTGGCGGTTGGGCTGCAAAAGAACTCTGCGAAAAGGGTATGAAAACCCTAGTACTGGAACGCGGACGAGATGTGAAGCACGTGACGGGCTATCCCACGGCTACACTTTCGCCCTGGGAGTTGGAGAATCGGGGACGCACATCGCAGGAGGAAAATGATAAATATTACCCTAAACAAAGTAGAACGGGCTATACGACTTCGGCAGCACGAAAACACTTTTTTGTGAAGGATACGGAGCATCCGTATCAGGAGGTGAAACGCTTCGATTGGATGCGCGGCTATCAGGTGGGCGGACGTTCGCTGATGTGGGGACGGCAGAGTTATCGGTGGAGTGAAATGGATTTTGAGGCGAATAAGAAGGAAGGTATCGCGGTGGATTGGCCGATTCGCTATAAAGACCTCGCATCTTGGTATGATTACGTGGAGGAGTTTGCAGGAATTAAAGAGTGGCTCCAGTTGCACTGTCTTTGCTAGGGGCACTGTCGTTGCACTGGCCAAGTGGGGAAATTCGTCTTCAAGGAGAGCGAGAGCGCGAGCATCAATTCTCGAATCTCCCGGCCCAGCTGG
>CALGLY010000004.1 GCA_937959095.1 uncultured Saprospiraceae bacterium | reverse complement strand
ATTCAATCGCCCGTACTCTGAAGAAACGGCGACTTTGATAGATGAAGAGGTTCGTAAATTGCTAGATATACAATATGAACGTGCAAAGCAATTGCTAGAAACGCGTCGCGAAGAATTGGAAAAACTAGCACAACAACTCCTTGATAAGGAAGTACTGCTAAAATCGGATGTAGAGCGGCTCATTGGACCACGTCCTGTAGATGTAAAAGAGCAAGCGGCAGAAGAAAATACAGTGGTATAGAAAACGCCATAAGAGGGTATAAAAAAGGTCGGATGCAAAAGCATCCGACCTTTTTTAGTTGACAATTATTCTTCTACCTCCAACTGTTCCAAAATAGCATCGAGATCATCAAAAGATTTAAAGCCTACCTTCTCTTCTTCGCCACCTTGTAGATTGAGCGCTTCGTAAGGCAAAAAGCTAGATAACTCCTGCAAATTTGTTGGCTGAAATCCGATGCTTAAAATAATAGAATAGCGTTCGCAAAGTTCCTTCAACTGTGCTCTGCTGAAACCCGAGGAATTTGCTAAGGTTTCCCAAGCAATACCATTTTGTTCGAAATTGAGTTGAAAATACACCACTTCTTCTTTGTACTGTTCCAAATGCGCTTGCACTTGCTCGAAGGTCGTACTAGGCAAAATAATAACTTCCTGAATGAGTTGATAGGCTTCCAGTTGCTTTAATTCGGTAGCACTCACCGCACTACTTACTTGCAGCCAAGATAGATCCAATAGCTTTGCCCACTCCTTTATCTCTGCTGCTGTTTGCTTCGGAAATTCGCCTATGATTTTTACGCCATCGACCCATTCCCTAATCGCTTTCATTTTGCTTGGTTCGATATAGGCAGCCGTGCCTTCTTCAAAACTAAAACTTAACCACTCCACTTCCCAAGCAGCAAAGTAACGCGCATCCGTAAGATTGGTGATTGCGCTGGCTTTTATCTTTTTTTGTAGCATTTTCGTTGTAATTTGCGTTCTAATTGCTTCGCAATTTTGATTTACAAGCGTGCAAAAGTACACTAACAACTACAGAAAATGGAAAAAACATACTATGAACGCGTTTATGAAGTAACACAACAAGTACCTTATGGACGCGTGACGACTTATGGCGCAATTGCCAATTACCTAACACTAGGTGCAGCGCGTATGGTTGGTTGGGCATTGAATAAGTCCTTTTCTAGTGGCGAAGATGTGCCAGCCCATCGCGTAGTAAATAGAAAAGGTGAATTGAGCGGGCGGCATCACTTTCCTACTCCAACACTCATGGAAGAACTACTTACTCAAGAAGGTGTAGTAGTAGAAGATAATGTTGTGCAAGATTTTAAAGCAAGGTATTGGAATCCTTCGGAAGAATTAGAGTAGTGTGATAAGCTCGACTTTCCCGATGGTTATCGTGGATTTGGATACCTGACTATCGGAAAAGTCGAGATAAGGAGTGAATGCGTAAATATATTCACTCATTTTTTAGATTCTCCAAATGACCTATCCTTTTCGGATGTAGTTTTTCCTAATTGAAAAGTAGCCATCACAGGATAATGCTCTGATATCTTTTGGCTACGTTTCATTTCCAAAAGTTCTATTCTTTCGCACTGTGCTGCTAGATGTTTATTACATAAAATATAGTCGAAGCGATGCTGTTCGTACTCTGGCACTTCACCACTCGTAGGATGCGTAATTTCTACCACGCTATCCGTACCACGCTGATTGGCTAGCACATCTTCCAAACCGGCATCTCGAAGCTGATACAAGACTTCATAATTTCGTTTGCGCTGATAACTTGCTAGACGCATAATTACATCTCTATCATAACGATTTTCCTTCGGTACTCTCCGAAAACGATCATTATAGATAAGACTATCTTGCGGAGAATAACTATTCAATGTACCCAATAGTACAATAGTCTCCCGTCCATTAGTAGCTACATCTGTAGCTATTTTGTTAGCTTCTAGCTGCCGTGCTTTTGCATTTTCGCTCGTTAGTTGCGTTGTATAGATACCTACACCTGCTACCTCCGTATAGAGATAACCATGCTGCATATCTGCTTTTATTTTTTTCGTGTTTTCTAGTGGGTATTTAGAAGTAATCGCTAAAGCATAAGCGTCGCTTTGTATGATAGCTACATAGGGATGTTTCCACTTTTTTGCCCATTCCTTCAGCGCAGCTTCCGATATACCATCTATATCTTGAAAGGCAGCTACATCCACATCAAATTGCTTCATATATTGCTGAAGATTATTGATATTTCCTCGCTTATCTCCGACTCCATCGGCTAAGTTATAAGTAAGTAATTTTAAATTTTGAGCTACTAAAAAAGACGTACTGAACAACGCCAATAGAAGGAGTAAATATCTTGTCATAGCTTACATTTTTGAAAAAAAAATTGCCCTAGCGCATCAACTCATAAATAACTTTCAAAGTTGGATAGGTTATTTCTTGCCAGTTAATGCACTAGAAAGAATAGAAAATAAGTGCGAATACAAGTATCAAATTGTACTTGAAGTTGAATTTTATATAATTGACTACATTCCTTGCTTTAACAATTTTGCATGATAGTACTTCCAATAATAAATTTTATTACCTTTAACAATGATTTATTCAACCTAAAATTTTACGCTCACTATGAAGGTTTTCCAATCTAAACTATTGAAATACAGTGTAAGTATACTTACACTTTTTATTTTATTTATAGTAATAAATGCCTGTAAATCATCCGAAAAAAAGCCTTTGTATAAGATAGACCAGAGTGCAATTTCTGATTCAGCGATGGTAGTATCGGCACACCCCTTAGCTTCGGAAGTAGGTACAGCAATTCTTAAACAAGGCGGTAATGCATTAGATGCAGCCGTAGCAGTACAGTTTGCACTTGCCGTAGTATATCCAAGAGCAGGCAACTTAGGTGGTGGCGGATTGATGGTTATTCGGCAAGCAGATGGTTCAGCCACAACAATCGACTATCGAGAAAAGGCTCCTGCAGCAGCTTCGCGCGACATGTACTTAGATAGTCTAAAAAATGTAGTGAAAGGACTCAGTACTGCTGGGCATTTGGCATCAGGTGTACCAGGCACCCCCGGAGGAATGTGGGCAGCGCATCAAAAACATGGAAAACTAGAATGGGAAAAACTCCTACAGCCTGCTTTAGAACTTGCTCAAAACGGCTACCAAATCTCATTAACGGAAGCAAATCGCTTGAATAAATTTGAAGATGCCTTCCGAAAAAACACCATTTCACCTACCGTATTCATAAAAGAGGAAGATTGGGCAGAAGGACAGCTTCTACAACAAACCGATTTAGCGGCTTGCCTTGAGCGTATCTTAAAGAACGGCCGCGATGGCTTCTATAAAGGCAGAACTGCCGAATTGATTGTAGAAGAGATGAAACGTGGTGGTGGAATTATTACTCTAGAAGATCTCGAAAATTATAATGCCCGATGGCGCGATCCCATTACTACTAATTATAAAAATTATCGTTTGATTTCTATGCCGCCGCCCTCTAGTGGAGGTATTGCTATTGCACAAATGCTAGAAATGATAGAGCCGTTTCCTCTTGCTGAATATGGTTTTCATTCGAAGGAAGCAATACACCTGATGACAGAAGTAGAACGAAGAGCCTATGCGGATAGAGCGAAGTTTTTAGGCGATATGGATTTTTATCCTGTCCCACTCGATAGCCTCATGGAAGCGGATTATCTAGCAGAGCGCATGGCTGATTTTTCGCCTGAAACTGCTTCCGTGAGTGATTCTATTGCTTCGGGAGATTTCAAAATTATGCTCGAAAGTTTTGAAACGACCCACACTTCCGTGATAGATGAAAACGGCATGTCCGTATCGGTCACGACGACGATTAATTCTAACTTTGGCAATAAAGTAGTAGTAGGCGGTGCAGGTTTTTTCTTGAACAATGAAATGGATGATTTCAGCTCAAAACCAGGGACTCCGAACCAATTTGGATTGCTAGGTGCAGAGGCAAATGCAATAGCACCTAACAAGCGGATGCTTAGCTCTATGACTCCTACGATTATCGAAAAGGATGGAAAACTTTTCATGGTGCTAGGTGCGCCAGGTGGTTCTACTATCATTACGGCCGTTTTCCAGACCTTTGTGAATGTAGCTGAATTTGGTATGCCACTGAATAAAGCTGTGTGGGCAGGGCGTTTTCACCATCAGTTCTATCCTGATGAAATCTGGCTGGAAGAAGGGGTACTTGATACCGCTATGCGCGATAGTCTGAAAGCAATGGGACATAAGCTGAAAGAACGAAAATACATGGGAGTCATTAAAGCAATACAGGTACTCCCTGATGGGAAATTGCATGGCGTAGGTGACAAGCGCAATCCTGATGATTCAGCCGTTGGGTATTAGGCAATATGTAAGAATAAAATATGCTTTGTGAAACCATGTAAGACAAAAGGTTAAAGGGTTTTCCTGTAAAAAAAAATGAAGCCAAAATTAGTGCTTTTTTAATCCTTTCTGTGGATTTGTTGATGCGGTGATTTGTTTATGTGGCTAGTTTTATAAGCAAATCACCACATAAACAAATAAACAATTTGCTAATAAAGCACTGTTTTTTGACGGCTTGATTTTTTATAGGAAAACCCTTCAAAAGGTTATGTTTGTATCTCTTACATGGTTTCACAAATTTATGTATCATCTCGTAGTAAATAAAAAGATCAAATCATCAATTTCTCTTACATTTGTGGCACTTTTTTATCCTAGAATAAGTTACTTATTATGTTCGATTGGTTAAAAAATCTATTTAAACGCGAAGAAGAAGAACCTGATCCGATGAAATATTTAATAGTAGGACTTGGCAATATTGGTGCAAAGTATGACAACACGCGCCACAATATTGGTTTTGAGGTGGTGGATGCACTCGCTAAAGCAGCAGATGTAAGTTGGAAAGTAGACAACCTTGGTAGTATAGCAGAGTTTAAGCATAGAGGGCGCACTTTTGTAATGCTAAAGCCTTCTACTTATATGAATTTGAGTGGCAAAGCAGTACGTTATTGGCTACAAAAAAAGAAAATTGAGAAACCAAATCTACTAGTTGTGGTGGATGACCTCAATCTCACTTTCGGCAAACAACGCTTACGCGGAAAGGGAAGCCCGGGTGGACATAATGGATTGAAAGATATAGACCAAATGACAGGTGGCAATAACTATGCACGGCTACGTATCGGCATTGGTGATGCTTTTGGGAAAGGAAAGCAAGTAAATTTCGTATTAGGAGAGTGGACAAGTGAAGAAAATGAACAACTCCCTGAAATAATCACACATGCTGCCGATGCTGTGAAGTCCTTTGGAGCAATAGGCTTGCAACATACCATGAGTAAATTCAATCGTTAAAAACTAGATGTGATGGTTCAAGCAAACCTATGACAGCAGCCACCTTAGATAGCCGCATCAGTATAAATCCGAAAATACGTGCTGGAAAACCTTGCATTACATGATATTGCAGTATCAATCATCAAAATAAAACGCAGATGCAAAAATACCTCACCCAACTCATAGCGGACATCCAAGTTGCAAAAGAGGATATGCTGCCGCCGTGGATACCTAAAGCATCTTATGAACTAGATGAGTGGCTACCTACCGACGAGGACGAGCAACAAGCGCCCAAACGTTCAGTGGAAGATTGGACAGGTATCAAACAAGAGATGCTGCCACCTCCCGAACATCTGACAGAAGAACAAGCCGCCACATTGCTTAAAGTATTGGAAGAGCTACTTTCGGAAATCAACTGTCATTGGGTGACACAAATTAAAGTACCTGTATATCTGCAATACGCTACTATCCGACGAAGGTGGCAACAAGAACACGCTTGGTTGATGTGGCACGAAAACTTCTTTGACTATTGCGAAGAAGGGCAAATACACGGTAGTTGTGGCTTTGGAATGGAATATTGTCATTGTCGTTTTTTTGCAGAAATGTCGAAAGATTGGGACAAAACACCTTGGACAGAAGAAGATGAAACTCGCCTCTTGGAAGAATTAGAAGAGCGCAGACAACGTAGGAAAAGAGATGATTGGTGGTAGGCTAATCAGGGTTTGGGATTAAAGATAGCTTGAATTGGCTATAATTTTCAACTCCAAAATCCAAAAGAGCGATTTATTGCTGGTGCGGATTTAGCAATTCCGTGGGTAGTACAACTATTTCACATCAAAAATCATATTCTCTAAGTCTTGGGATGCCACCATACCAGGACAACGATATTTTATCTTCCTAAAAATATACATATCTCCTGAGCTAGCTTTCTGTATGATTTTTTGTGTAGATTCTTTGAATCTGCCTCCTGTATTCACAATTTTATTGATTTCACCTTGCTTGCTTACTCGTACTACTTCATATGAAACAGTCGTACATTTTGCATCAAAGCCGCAGCATTCTATGATAGCGAGTACGCCTCTTTGAGCTTTCATTTCTCCAACGCCTAGCGTTGCATTAGAATTTGCTTTATATTTTCCAAGTCGCCCGACTGGTGTTATTGTTTTTACGCGTAGTTCTTGTATTTCGATTGTATCCCCTAAGTCAATGGTCAATTTTACTATGCCTGCTCTTTTCGGACGAATAATAAAAGAATTGCCTACCTGTCTTATCTCTACATCCTTTTTGTCAACGCTGCCATGCATGACCACACTAAATTGTTCTACACAAAGAGGAGTCTCTTGCCTTGCTATTACTTCTATTGGATTATCTACACCTGCAAGAAGATACCTGTTATCTATAGCAACAACTGTTTTAGATATAGTTTGTCCGTAGGCTACATGAATGGTTATTGTTAATAGGATAAGTAGCAATATTCTTTGATTCATATTGGTTTGTATTTTCAATTTGTTCTACATCTAAATGCATAATGCAGCTTTCTTCATAAGATACGGTTGCCATTGGTTATTTTGTAGACAAACAAAAAGCCCCTACCTTTATTAAAAGTCAGAAAAAATAGAAGCATGGATAAACTAAGCACGTACCGAAATCTCCTAAAGAAAGAATTAGAAAAACAATGTAAACTCGGTTATTCAGATATGCCTGATGTCCGCTATAAACTGGTGGAGGATGGCACAAGCTTCTTGGTATTAGCTGTTGGTTGGCATGAACGCAAATTTATCCACGACCTTTGGTTTCATGCCGAATTGATAAATGGCAAAATTTGGTTTTTTGAAAATGCCACCGATTATCAAATAGATAAAGCCCTAGAAGAACAAGGTGTCGCTAAAGCGGATATTGTAGTGGGTTGGCTAAAAGATTCGGTGAATCGTGCGCTAGAAGTAGCAGCTTAATTTTTTACGATTTGGGGGCGTATGGTTTTTATAAATCAGAGACTTACTCGTTGCGTAGAAGGCGGGTTTGTAGAAAAGCTGTCGGACAGTATCTCCTTACAGGCAGGCATACAAGCTGTTTTATCCAACGGCAAATTTTGTGAAAGGGCGCTTTACAGGAGCTTGAAATGCTAATACAATATC
>CALGLY010000003.1 GCA_937959095.1 uncultured Saprospiraceae bacterium | reverse complement strand
AATTGATTTCAATTTAGAATGTAGACCGAAGAATATAAATTATAGTAATTAATACTTCTATATTTTATATTCTTCGGTTCTACATTCTATATAATCGTAGAAACGCCAGCACGCACCACGTCTTGTCGCAATTTATAGTCTTCATCCACAATATATTCCGCTAAAATATCTCCTATTTGGCTCGTATCGCAGACCATCGGCGGATCGAGTTCTAGCGTTGCAATGCCTTGTCGGAGTAAACCTGTGACGGCTGTACGCACGGCTTTTGCTTCTTTCTTCAAATCAAAATGTTCCAATAATAACGCAACGGATAAGATAGCTGCTATAGGGTTAGCGATACCTCTGCCTGTAGCATAAGGAAAAGAACCATGAATCGGCTCGAATAGTGGTGTTTTATCGCCCAAAGAAGCCGAGGGTAGCATCCCGATAGAACCTGTAATCAAGCTGGCTACATTCGATAGCACATCTCCAAACAGATTAGGTGTAACGATAACATCGAACTGCTGCGGATTGAGTAAAATTTGCGTAGCAGCATTATCAATATAAAGCATATTGACTGCCACATGAGCATATTCCATCGACAAGTCCTGAATGACTTCGCGCCATAGTCGAGAGGTTTCCAGTACATTTGCTTTATCTACCAGCGTGAGTTTGCCACGTCGTTCACTTGCTTTTTCAAAGGCTAAGCGGGCGATGCGTTCTACCTCTGCGGTGGTATATTTACAAATATCTGTTGCGGTTTTGCGATCTTTGCTCCGACTACTTCCTCCAAAATAGATGCCGCTCGTCAATTCTCTATAGATTACAAAATCTACACCGCGCACATTCTCTTCTTTCAGTACTGAATAGTGCAATAGATTAGGAGAGGTCTTCACGGGACGAATATTGGCATAAATGCCAAGTTCTTTCCGTAAGCGTAGCAATCCTTGTTCAGGTCGCATGGTCGCTTTCGGATTATTATCGTAACTCGGATGACCTACCGCACCTAATAATACCGCATCTGCATTGAGGCAGGTTTCTAGTGTATATTCAGGCAAAGGCTCACCAAATTTATTAATAGCAGTTGCCCCGATATCGGCATGACAACAATCAAATTGATGCCCAAACCGCTCTGCTATGGCATCAAGTACTTTTTGTGCTTGGTCTATTACGTCTGGTCCAACTCCATCGCCAGGTAAAATGGCTATTTTCTTCTTCATCAATAAAGTGTTTGGCTAGGGCTTTTTAGAGAAAACTATTTAAGTATAAGGGGTAAAGGTATCTTTTTTGCAAATAAATATTACAACTTATACTATTTAATTTATATTAAATTTCAGAATAAAATATGGAATTGAAACTCTTGTTTGGAATAAAAAATGTCGTCATTTGGTTATGATCTGAATATCACCTATTTGTATTGCTCAACAAATGTTTTTATTGCATCAACAAAAGCAGTTGGTTTGGTATACATTGGAGAATACCCTGAATTTTCTAGTACAATTAGGTGCTTTTCTTCCGTTAGTAATAACTCAAAGGCTTGTTCCGCGAGCTGCGAAAAGTATAGCGATTGTTAGTGCTAAGAAAAAATTGGATAACTTCATTTGCCTGATGTTTTTTGTGAAATTTCTAAGTAGTCAGTCAAGTTAATAATGTCGAGTAGATTTGAGTGTAGTTTGAACCTGAACAAAGCGGAGGTTCGTGATTATAGCTGGCTACATGAACGGTTTTCCAACGAAGTACAGGCTCGAAATACGCCGAAGATACCCGA
Organism: uncultured Saprospiraceae bacterium; assembly: GCA_937959095.1. GTDB lineage: Bacteria > Bacteroidota > Bacteroidia > Chitinophagales > Saprospiraceae > JAAUTG01. The sequence goes on along the minus strand of CALGLY010000003.1, from coordinate 6,046 downwards.
CAGTATTAGCTTGACCGACTACTAAGTAACGATAAAAGACAAGTGAAAATGGTTTTTCCCCTACGTGCTTTAGTTTTATTCCTCCAAAAAAAAAAGAAAGAACCACAAGTTAGTACCTCAATAACTCCGACCTCTAAGCCCCAAAACAACGATTCCGACATTCTTATGACAAAAAAAAATATATCTTTTTTGGTAGAAAAATGCGTGCTTTTAAAGCATTACAATTTGATGTTTTAAAGTGAAACAAACACATAGTTTTATCTTTAATGCTTAAATGCAAGAAAATCAATGAATGTATTTTGAATAAAAGTAAAAGGCAAAATTTTATTTTATTTTTATGTTAAAACACAAAAAATAAAAAATCGACGCGCTGTCACAAAAAATAAAATTTCAGACTTTTTTTATTTCTTGAATTCATTCTTATGTTGCTATTTTACGCCCCGTAAGGTAGAAGTATCACTCAAAAATATTGTTATAGATATATTAAAGCAAATTTTGTACGTGCGTATTCTTTATCAAAGTATGTACTCGAAATTTCGTTTTTAATTGTCTTGCTTTTTTAATATTTGAATCCAAGACTTAAAAAATAAATCTGTATAAGAAATTCTCTTAGATAGCAACAAGGCTACCTAAGACTTGGCTTTCTATTTCTAATTTTTCAAACACACATCATATAGAATACTATGTACTTTAAAATGCGACCTATCTCTGTACTACTTCTACTATGCTGCTTCCTAGCAAGTAGCAACCTAATGGCACAAAAAAGACAGTGTCATTCGATGGAAAATCTCCAAGAAAAACACCTAAGTGATCCTAGTTTGAAAGAACGGATGAACCTAGAAGAAGAATCCATTAAAGAGTTCATCCGAAATTGGGACTCGGAACTCGGTAGAAACCCAATTATTACTATTCCTGTTGTCTTCCACATTATTCATAATGGCGATGCAGTAGGAAGTGGCGAAAATATTTCCAACGCACTCATACAGGCACAGCTGGATCAGATGAATTTGGATTATCGCGCACAAAACTCCGACGTGGGTAATGTGCCGTCCGAATTTGCAGGGCGTGTTGCCGATTTTGAGATTCAATTTTGTTTAGCCTCTACCGATCCTGATGGAAATTCGACCACAGGAATCAAGCGATATAACTACGGGCAGGCATCCTACACCAGAAATAATCTGGAAGGCTCGATAAAGCCCGCTACGATTTGGAACAGGGATAAGTACTTGAATTTCTGGTCTGCTAATTTTGGTGGTGCAGATGCAGGTTTGTTAGGTTATGCACAGTTTCCTGGTGGTGCAGCTAGTACGGATGGGGTAGTTTGTACATATAGTTCTATCGGTTCGGTAGCCAATCCTAATCCTGCAGGTGGCACCTTCAACCTCGGACGTACAGCAACGCATGAAGTAGGACACTGGTTAAACCTTCGTCACATTTGGGGAGATGATTCAGGTTCTTGTAATGGTTCGGATCAGGTATCGGATACACCAAACCAAGGCAATAGCTATGGAGGTTGTCCAAATCACCCACAAAACTCTTGTAGTAGCAATGATATGTTTATGAACTATATGGACTACGTGAGTGACGCGTGCATGTATATGTTTACGACAGGGCAAAAGGCAAGAGCCATAGCGACCTTAAACGGTTCGCGTTCTAGCTTATTGACAAGTGATGGCTGTGGCACAACTACAGCGACTTGTAGCGATGGCATCCAAAACCAAGGAGAAACAGGGGTCGATTGTGGCGGCCCATGTGCGGCTTGTACTACGCCTTGTAGCAACCCGACTCCATTAGCTTGCAATAGTACTATAAATGGAAATAGCGCGAGTGGCGCAGATATATTCAACTCTTATGCAACGACAAGCGGTAGTGGCTGGACAGGTCCAGAAGTGGCTTATAGCTTTACCGTAGCTTCAGCAGGAGAAGTGACGATTGATTTGACAGGATTAAGCAGCGATATTGATTTATTCTTATCTAGCTCTTGCGACAATAACGGCATTTTACAATTTAGTTATAATTCAGGAAGTACCTCAGAGCAAATCACTAGAACATTAAATCCTGGTACTTACTATCTTATTATAGATGGTTATTCAGGCGCGTCTAGTAGTTTTAATCTAAGTGTAAGTTGTGCAAGCGCACCTTCTTGTAACGATGGCGTTCAGAATGGCAACGAAACAGGTGTCGATTGTGGTGGTTCTTGTACGGCTTGTGCAAGTTGTAATGATGGCATACAGAATCAAGGCGAAACGGGTGTCGATTGCGGTGGTCCATGTTCAGCCTGTCCTACTTGTAATGATGGCATCCAGAACCAAGGCGAAACGGGTGTCGATTGTGGCGGCCCATGTACGGCTTGTGCTACCTGCAATGATGGCATACAGAACCAAGGAGAAACAGGCGTAGATTGTGGTGGCCCATGTGCGGCTTGTCCTACTTGTAATGATGGTGTACAAAATGGTACAGAAACAGGAGTAGATTGTGGCGGCACTTGTGGTCCATGCACAGGTGGTGGTTGCACAGACATTACGATTGCACTTACCCTAGATAATTATCCAGATGAAACAACTTGGTCGGTAGCAGATGCGAGTGGCACTGCTTTGGGGTCAGGTGGCCCATACGCACGACCAGCAGATAACGGACAAACAAAAAATATAACAGGCTGTCTAGATGATGGCTGCTATTACATAACACTGAATGATGCGTATGGCGATGGCTTCTGCTGTGGCTATGGCAATGGTTCATTATCCATCACGATAGATGCGACGGGTACAGTAATTGGTTCATCGAATGGGCAAATTGGTAGCAGCGCAGTCGTTGAATTCTGTATTGGTTCTACTTCCGCAGCTACTTGTAGCGATGGCATACAGAACCAAGGCGAAGCAGGTGTCGATTGTGGTGGACCATGTACGGCTTGTGCGAGCTGTAATGATGGTGTACAAAATCAAGGCGAAACAGGGGTAGATTGCGGTGGCCCATGTTCAGCATGTCCTACTTGTAATGATGGTGTACAAAACCAAGGTGAAACAGGCGTAGATTGTGGCGGACCATGTTCGCCTTGTGCTGTGCCTACTTGTGCTGCACCGCTCTTATTAGCTTGTAATACGACTGTGACAGGTAGCAATGGCGATGGCGCGAATGTATTCAGTAGCTATACTGCAGGTTCTAGCCAATCAGGTTGGAATGGGCCAGAAGTGGCTTATGAATTTAGCTTAGATGGAACAGAAGCAATCAGCATCAGCCTATCAGGACTTGGCAGCGATATTGACCTATTCTTGACCAATGCTTGCGACCCGAATGATGTAATTGCCTTTAGCTATAATTCAGGCACACAAGCAGAATCTATCAGTCAGACCTTAAATGCAGGAACATACCATATCATCATAGACGGTTATGGTGGAACGGTCAGTAATTATAGTCTTTCTATCTCTTGTGCAGGAAATCGTTTCTCTTGTGCCGATGGTATTCAGAATGGCGATGAAACAGGTATCGATTGCGGTGGTTCTTGTGGGACTTGTCCATTGTTAGTATCGCCAAAAGTATTCCTACAAGGAGCATTTAAGACAGCTACCAATGAGATGACTACTAATCTAAGTATCAATGAGCTAGTACCAACAACTGAGCCATTTAGTGCAGCAGGATACGCTCACAAAGGTGGTGGCGGCGAAAGCACCACTATCGCAAAAATTGGTGCAAATGACATCGTGGATTGGATGCTCGTAGAACTACGCGATGCGAATGATCCAAGCATCATTGTAGCGACGCGTTCTGCGCTCCTCCGAAAAGATGGACAAATTGTAGATACCGACGGTGTATCAGCAGTTGCTTTTCCTAAAGTCTCTCCAGGTGATTACTACATCTCCGTACGCCACCGGAATCACTTAGGCATTATGACTTCTGCGCCAGTGAATTTGAATTAGCATAAGGCAATTCACATTAATAAATTGTCTAAGATACTCCGTCATTAAGAAGCTAAAGCCACCTATTCCTATTTTGGGGAGTAGGTGGCTTTTTTGATAAAAGACAAAAGAGTTTTAAGAGCTTGTTGGGAAGGCTAAATTGGTTCGGAGGCAATTTTTCGATTGGGTTGGGGGGAATAAATATACAAATCCCGTTTTTCTATAGATAAACTTGAGCGAGAAGTGGTACGCTTTCTTGCTTGTTTGCTAGCATAGTGCTCGGGCGTGTTGCCACCTCACTTATCATCAAGCAAATACAGTATTTGTAGCACGTAAAGACATAGCTATCGTCTTCGATATTTCATTGACGACCACATTGAGTAGGATAGCAATTTATTATTTCCATCCTTACAATATCTAACATTTCATACTAAGAATCTCCTTTTTTTGGGACAGCTCCCTCTAAAATACTTTACCTTTATGGCCCATAAGGTTTATATGGGTCGAAAAACGATTCGTCTTGCTTAGAGTAGCTGATTAATAACAAACTTGCGTTTATAAAACCGTACTGGATTTTCTTGGAAGTCTAGTAGTATCTTACATCTACTTAATAACAAAAGAGTGATACATAATCAACATCCCGTTTTGAATAAAAACTCGGAAGTCGTGCTATTTGCGGGGCAAAATACAGAAGTATTAGCCAACAAAATAGCAGAAGCCTATGGGCAGCAATTAAGCAAAATCACCTTGAATAAGTTCAGTGATGGCGAAATGCAACCCGTCATTGAAGAATCGGTGCGTGGTTCGTATGTATTTTTCATTCAATCTACGCCACAACCTTCCGACAACTTGATGGAATTGCTCCTCATGATTGATGCTGCTAAACGCGCATCCGCAGGTTATATCACTGCTGTTATTCCTTACTTTGGCTATGCCCGACAAGACAGAAAGGATAAGCCACGCGTGCCGATTTCAGCAAAATTAATTGCGGATCTCATCCATGTAGCAGGCGCACACCGCTTGATGACGATGGATTTTCACGCCGATCAAATACAAGGTTTTTTCGATATTCCTGTAGATCACCTCAAGAGTGAAGCGGTCTTTATGCCTTACTTGAAGCAACAAGACATGAGCAATGTCATTTTTGCTTCGCCTGATGTGGGTGGTGTGAAACGAGCGCGCTCCTATGCGAAATACTTCAAAACACGCCTTGTTATTTGTGATAAATATCGAGAACGTGCCAATGAAATCGCTGGCATGACCGTCATCGGAGATGTGAAAGGCGCAGATGTAATTTTGATAGATGACCTCGTCGATACCGCAGGGACACTAAGCAGAGCGGCTGATATTATCCTAGAGCAAGGCGCGAAAAGTGTACGAGCAATCTGCGCGCACCCTGTCCTTTCGGGCAAAGCCTATGAGAATATCAATAACTCTAGATTAGATGAACTCATTATCACCGATACCTTGCCCCTAAAGCAAAAATCAGAAAAAATAAAAGTATTGAGCGCGGCGGGTTTGTTTGGTAAAGCCATCCGAAACACGCACGAAAATCGCTCAATTTCTAAATTATTCGTAAATGGCTAGGACGGTCGGCTTCGCCTTGACGGGCGTTTCGCTTGACGGCCTATGGGCGCATATCTTCGATATACTTGACGGTAAACGGCAATAAAAAAATTGCGAAAGCAACTTTTCCGTCAAGCTTGTCTGCCGACAGGCAGGCGAAGCGACCATCAAGGCGAAGCCGACCGTCCACCGTAAACCGTAAAAAGTATGAGTCGGAAAATACGTATGGGTATGGTTGGTGGTGGACGTGGGGCGTTCATCGGTGCAGTACATCGCATGGCTGCGGCTTTGGATGGACAAATAGAATTAGTTTGTGGTGCATTCAGTAGCAATCCCGAACGCTCGAAACTTTCAGGTGCAGATTTGTTTTTGCCCTCTGAAAGAGTATACGGCAGCTATACTGAAATGATTGAAAAAGAAAAAGCCCTACCCGAAGGAGAACGCATGGATTTTGTCTCCATCGTGACTCCCAATCATGTGCATTTTGGACCTGCAAAAATGGCATTGGAGAATGGCTTTCATGTCGTATCCGATAAACCACTTTGTTTCGACTTGGAAGAAGCCAAAGAACTAGAACGCCTAGTGAA
>CALGLY010000002.1 GCA_937959095.1 uncultured Saprospiraceae bacterium | reverse complement strand
ACGGACTTATTTTTTCGATTTTTTAGAAGGAAACCCGCCTGCTCCGCTTGTTCGGGCAGGAAGAACAAGTCAGAGTGGGTAGATTATTTTTTGCCGATTCCCTAAAAAGCCCTCGCCAATAAAATTGATGAGGGCTTTTATCGTATAAATATCCTATAAAAAGCCCTATTTGTCATAGATATCAGGAGTTTCTAGTAGAGTATATCCTTTCAGCTTTTCGTACCTTAGTCCAAAATTCACAAATATGAAACGACTCGCACTTTTACTCTGCTTGATAGCAAGTAGCTTTAGCTTATTTGCACAAAATGACATCCTTGAAAAATTAAACGAAATCGCTATCATCGACCAAAAAGTAATGATGCCGATGCGTGATGGAATTCGCCTTTGCACCGATATTTATCGCCCGAAAACCGATAAACCAGTCCCTATTATTTTCTCCAGAACACCCTATAATTTCAACAGTTGGGGCGATGGAAAAATGCGTACCCGTACCTCCGAACGCGCCTACGAAGCCGTGAAACGTGGCTTTGCCTATGTCGTACAAAATGAGCGTGGACGCTACTTCTCGGAAGGCAAATGGGACATTCTTGGTCTGCCGCTTACGGATGGCTACGATGCCTTCGATTGGATGCAAAAACAAGATTGGTGCAATGGGAAAATCGGTACACTAGGTTGTTCTTCTACGGCGGAATGGCAGATGGCGGTGGCTTCCATGAAACACCCTGCATTGGCGGCAATGGTACCACAGGCTTTTGGTGCAGGTGTGGGACGTGTGGGGCGTTTCCATGAGCAAGGCAATTGGTTCAGAGGTGGCGCAGAGCAAATGCTATTCTTCTCTTGGCTGTATAGCGTACAGAATGACGAATTTCGTCCGCGCGTACCCGAAGGCGCGACTCAGGAGGATTTGATTCGTATTTCGCGCTTTTTTGACTTGGCTTCAGAAATGCCAAAAGTAGATTGGGTAGAAGGCTTACAACACTTACCGATTTCGGATATCCTAAAAGCACAAAATGGTTCGAAGGGGATTTATGATGAAATGATTACTCGCAAACCCAATGATCCTGCTTGGTACGAAGGCGGCTTATACCACGATGATATGCCACTAGAAGTGCCTAGTTTTTGGTTTGCTTCTTGGTATGATGTTTCGACTGGCCCGAATATTGAATTGTTCAATCATTTGCGCCAAAACGCACCAAAAGAAGTCGCGGATAATCAATACTTGGTGATTGCTCCTACGCTACATTGTCGCTTCACTCGTGCAACGGAGAACACAATAGTAGGGGAGCGTAGTGTAGGCGATGCTCGCTTGGATTATGACAAACTGGTATACGGTTGGTTCGAACATTGGATGAAAGCAGAAAATGAAGAATTTATCAATGAGTTGCCGCGCATTCAATACTACACGATGGGCAGCAATGAATGGCAATCTGCCGATACTTGGCCACCCAAAGGCACGACAATAGAAACGATGTATCTGAATAGCAAAGGCAGCGCGAATAGCTTATATGGCGATGGAGAATTAGTAAAAAAAGCTATTTCTAAAGCTACGCCTAGCGATAAATTCGTCTATGATCCAATGAACCCTGTGCCGTCTTATGGTGGAAATGTCTGCTGTACAGGTAATGCGGTAAAAGGCGGTTCTTTCGATCAGCGAGAGATGGAAACGCGCAGCGATATTTTGGTGTATACGAGTGAGGTACTAGAAGAAGGCGTAGAAATGAGTGGTTTTATCGAGTCTACGCTTTATGTATCTTCGGATGCAAAAGACACGGATTTTACCCTCAAACTTATTGATGTATACCCTGATGGACGCGCTTATAATCTGGATGAAACAATTTTCCGCGCACGCTATCGCGATGGCTTCGATAAGGAAGTCTTTATGAAAGCGGGCGAAGTGTATAAAATAGAAATGAGTCCGATGTCTACGAGTAATTTTTTTAAGAAAGGACACCAGATTCGTATTGAAATTTCGAGTAGTAATTTCCCGCGTTTTGCTAGAAATCTAAATACAGGCGGTAATAATTTTGATGAATCGGAAGGCGTGGTAGCACGTAATCAAATTCATCATTCAGCGCAATATCCTTCGCAGATTCGTTTGCCGATGGTGCGGAAGTAAATTCGTATGTAAGCCTTCGGCCACTTCACAAGCGTCCGAAGGCTGAAATTACTTATTCCACCACAAAAGGAATATGATGATGCTTTATATGCGGTACTAAGTCCCGATAATAAGTCGGATTGCAAATGATATGGAATTCATCTTGTTCCAAATCACAGTATTGGTCTAAGCGGTGCAGAACATGTTTTGCCCATGCTTTTTGTACGCTTTCAGGCTGCGTATTTAGATTGACATCATAAGGCGCAATCACTTCATCGGGGAGCAATAAGCCATGCTTCCCCGATAAAATGAACCATTGATCTGCTTGCTCTTTTTGGACGTATTCCAGCCAACTCGCAAACAATTCTCCTTGATACAATGCTTTTGCAGCACAAGCTACTGTCCGTTTTTCTTTTACACAAGCGATTAGGATGATGCGTTGCATGACTGATTATTGATTTTTTACCACCTTTCCACTTGCTACTAAAGCACCTGAACCATTCTTAACTTGATAAAAATACAAGCCATCTAGTAAGCCTTTAGTAGAGAGTTGCTGCTCTTTTTCTTGTATATTCTCTTGTTGTATTAGTCTTCCTCTTGCATCGAAGATTTGGATTTGGTAGTTGCCTGTTTGTTCTAGTTGAAAGGTGAGGCTTTCTTGGAAGGGATTGGGATAAATGCTTATATTTTCAGGTATTAAAATTTCTTCTGTGGAAGTAGTTGTTAGATTTTCGTACCAAGCGATTTTATCATCATTACTAGAAGCAGAAAGCACATCTATATCGCCATCATTATCTAAGTCTATAGCATGGACTGATTCT
>CALGLY010000001.1 GCA_937959095.1 uncultured Saprospiraceae bacterium | reverse complement strand
CCTAGAATATATTTTAAATAATTATACACTAGATGCTGATGCAGTAGCATGGCTAGGCACGCGTATTGGACAAGAAACACCTATGCAACGAGCAATAAAACGAACAATTCGAGAAGCACTCGATTACCCTAATTTGGCTTGGGAAATTGCAGATAATGAAGTAGAGGCACAACAGGCAATGAATACGGAAGTACCTTTCCTGAATGCCCTTTTTGAAGTATTACATAGTTTCCTCAATCAGATGGAAAGTTCTTATTCGCCACGTGATATTCTATCGGAGGAGATGGGTTTGGATTTAGAAGATCGTGAATTGATTACCGAGCATCTGCGCGAAAAAATAGATAGTGGCACGATTTATCTTTTCCCAAGGGATTATAAATTGGCGATTTCCAATGGCGATTTTCCGTTTCAAGCACAGGATTTTACCAATGAATTTAAGGAATATTGGATGTTCGGACTGAAAATGGAAGGACTACCAAATTATGAATTCACAGGCTACGTAAATCGAGAGGATGCCTACGATACCTACAACGAAGGTTGGGCTATCGGTGGACAGCCTACCGAAGTAGAAGCATAGACTGTTATCTTTTAGGCAACTCCCAATAATAAATTGCAGATGACAGCCACTTTTAAATGCCCGTTATCAAAATATAAAAGAAATGAACCGTACTATCACACTCACTTTAGCACTAGCGATAGGTATGGCTAGTGTATTTGCACAAAAAGTCGAAATCCCTAAAATAGATTGGGATGGCCTCCAAAAAACAAAACCCTGGGAAGCAAGCGAACAATGGACACCAGTACCTAAAAAGGTGACACCCGCTTACTTGACTGCACCGCCTTCGGATGCAATCGTGCTATTTGATGGTACAAATCTGGATAATTGGCACAAGCCAAAATATAGCTATGGCGCACGGATGGATGAGGTGGAAGCCATCATAAAAGCCCGCGCACAGCAGCAAGAATATTCCGAAGCAGAATGGGTAGTGAAAGATGGTGCAATGATTGTGAAGCCTGGCGGTGGCCCAATAGAAAGCAAGCAAGCTTTTGGTGATATGCAGCTTCACGTCGAATGGCTTTCGCCTGAAACGACGGGCAAAGAAGGGCAAGCCTATAGCAATAGCGGTGTCTTCCTGATGGGACTTTATGAGATTCAAGTCCTCAATTCCTACGAAAATAAGACCTATCCGAATGGGCAAGCAGGCGCGATGTACAAGCAACACATTCCGCTAGTGAATGCCTCGCGTCCACCGGGGGAGTGGCAAGCTTATGATATAGTGTTCAATGCACCGCGCTTCGATGCGAAAGGGAATTTAGAAAGAGCAGCAACTGTCACCGCCTTTCATAATGGCGTGTTGATTCAGAATAATGTAGTACTGGAAGGTCCTTGTGTTTATATCGGAAAGGCGCATTATGTGCAACATGCTGAAAAATTGCCACTTATTCTTCAAGATCATGGGGATAAGGTGCGCTTCCGCAATATTTGGGTTCGAGAATTATGATTTTATTATTATCTATTTGAACCATATAAGGCATATAAGAACATTTAAGGTTTGATTAAATCGCTTTGCGATTTCTCTTATATGAACTTATATGTCTTATATGGTTCCAAGCCGAAAAAGAAATGAAAAGATTATCTACCACCTTCGTTTTATTTTTTCTACTCCTTTCCATCCCAAGTTTCTCCCAAGATAAAGCATCGAATATAGAGGCAAAACTAGCAACTGCTGAAAAGCAAGCGGGCTATTTTGATTTCTATTGGGATGATGCTACAGGCAAAGTCTATTTAGAAATAGATAAGCTCGATACCGAATTTTTATATATCAATTCCTTAGCGGCAGGTATTGGCTCGAATGATATTGGGCTGGATAGAGGACAATTGGGCGACACGCGCATTGTGAAATTTGTGAAAACAGGTCCGAAAATATTGCTTGTACAAGCCAATTACGATTATCGTGCCGAGAGCGATAATGCCGCAGAACGTGCTTCGGTAGAAGAAGCCTTTGCACAGTCTATCCTTTGGGGATTTAAGGCAGAAAAATCGGAGAATGGCAAAGTCATAGTCGATGCAACAAGCTTTCTGATGCGCGACGCACATGGCGTGGTGCAGCGATTGGCAAGTAAGAAACAAGGCGCATATAAACTCGACTTTTCACGCTCGGCGATGTATTTACCGATGTGTAAAAATTTCCCAAAGAATACCGAATTTGAAGCGACACTCACCTTTGTAGGGAAACCTAAAGGCAGCTTGATTCGCTCCGTGACCCCTTCTGCGGAGGCGGTGACGGTGCGACAGCATCATTCCTTTGTGGAATTGCCAGATGATAAGTACGAAGTCCGTGAATTTGACCCACGCGCTGGCTATATGAGCGTTAGTTTTCAGGATTATGCATCTCCGATAGGAACGCCACTCACCAAGCGATTTATTCGAAGACATCGCCTAGAAAAGAAAGACCCCAATGCAAAAATTAGCGAAGCCAAAGAACCTATCATATATTATGTGGATAGAGGCGCACCTGAGCCTGTGAAGTCCGCATTGATAGAAGGCGCGACGTGGTGGAATCAAGCTTTTGAAGCAGCAGGCTACAAGGATGCCTTCCAAGTAAAAGAAATGCCCGACTATGTTGATCCCTTGGATGTGCGTTATAATGTCATTCAGTGGGTACATCGTTCTACACGCGGTTGGTCGTATGGTGCGAGCGTTTCCGATCCGCGCACTGGTGAAATCTTGAAAGGACACGTATCGCTCGGTTCATTGCGGGTGCGACAGGATTTTTTGATTGCTCAAGGATTGCTACAACCCTACGAAAATGGCACAACGCCCGACCCGCGTCTGCTCGAAATGGCATTGGCACGTCTGCGTCAGCTTTCCGCACATGAGGTAGGACACACGATAGGGCTGGTGCATAACTTTGCAGCAAGTACCGATAATCGCGCTTCGGTGATGGATTATCCGCATCCGTATATTCAATTGGATGAGGACGGAGCAATGGATTTTTCCTCCGCTTATGATGTCGGTATCGGGAATTGGGATAAGCGCACGATTATCTATGGCTATCAAGATTTCCCGAAAGGAACAGCAGAGAAAACGGCTTTAGAAGCCATCGTAAAAGAAAATATTAAACAAGGCTTTCACTTTGTTTCTGACTCTGATGCTCGTCCGCAAGGTGGGGCGCATCCGTTTGGGCATTTGTGGGATAATGGAAAATCGGCAGTGGAAGAACTAGTGCGCATCAGTAAAGTGCGGGCAAAGGCAATGGCGCAATTTTCGGAGAAAAATATTCCTGTAGGTGCGCCTATGGCAAATTTAGAAAATGTCTTTGTGCCAGTCTATTTAGCACATCGCTACCAAGTGGAAGGCGCAGTGAAATTGATAGGCGGCGTGGAATATACCTATGCTATGCGTGGCGATGGGCAAGTAACAAATAAAGCAGTCGCATCCGATAAGCAACAGGAAGCTACCGATGCTTTATTAGCGACCCTTTCCCCTGATTTTTTAGCGATTCCAGAACACATAATTGATATGATACCGCCACGACCACTAGCGTATTATCGTGGGCGAGAATTGTTCAATAATCATACGGCGATGGTTTTTGATCCTCTAGGCGCAGCAGAAACATCAGCAGCGCATACCTTGGAATTGATGTTGCATCCTGCACGTTTAGCACGTATCGTGGAGCAATCTATGCGCGGAAAAATTGGATTTTCTTTAGGCGATTATCTAGGACGCATTCATGAGGCGACGCAAGCCGACTCGAAGCAAGGCGCGTATAGTCAGCAATTGGCTTTTTTAGTAGAAAAAATTTATGTGAATCAATTGCTTGAATTGGCAGCGCAAGAGAACGGGATGCAGCAGGTAAAAGCAGAAGCTTTAGGACAAATCAGTCAGTTGGAAAAACGCTATGCTTCTAATACAAATGCTCATCCGCAATACATCTTGCATCAAATTGCGACTTTCAAGCATAATCCGAGTGCTTTTGAGCCGACTCCAACGCCTAAAATGCCT